>JANQIB010000052.1 GCA_028282385.1 Alphaproteobacteria bacterium | reverse complement strand
TCATTGCACGCCTGGCGGAAAGTGATGAACGCTATAAAGAAACACGCGGCACAGCCGGGCAGTTTAAAACCGTTCAGTCCATGTTTGTTGATGAAGGCCAGTCGGGCGGCGGTATTGAAGGGCTTGCCTCGCGTGATATGGAGTTTGTCATTTCCGATGACCAGAGCATGAATATCGCCGTTGTCCTGCCGCTCACCAGAAAAATCAACGGTGAAGTGATGGCCGGTCTTGTTGAACAATATCTGCCCGTGCCCCAGCGCTATAAAGGCAATGGTTATGTTGTCACCTGCCCCAGCTTTAAACTGCCCAAAGAAATTAAAAACCTTGATGAGACCAGGCGCTTTATTGCTGACAAGTTTGAAGTCCCGGTCGATTGCGTTGCCCGGATGGGAGAAAGTTATTTCTGCCATGTCGGCGTTACGCCGCGGCGGATTTACCCGTTTGCCGTCAGCACGGCAGGCGTCAAGGGCTGGCGCAAACAGGGGCGCACCCACGGGGTAACACAATATTGCCCGCTCTATTACCTGGAACGCATGCTCTATCTCGACAATTACGACAGCTTCATGAAAGTCGCTGCGCTCGCCTACACATCTGCACTTGGTAAAAACACCATGCACACGCTGGAAAATAAATTTTCCACTTCTTACGCTGCGCTGAAAGCAACACCGGTTAGTGTCTCCGGCACCGTTGAATCCGGACCTGCGGCAACCTCTTCTTCCTCTTACAGATCTTCCTACGATATGACAGGGTCATAAGATATGTCGCAGCAATCCGTTTTCGACCGTACGCTCCTCAGACAAAGATGCCGGCGCGCCCGCCAGATGGAAGATAAAACGGGGAAAAACTATAGCTTTTTAGCTCAAAAGAGCCTCGATGAGCTTTGCACACGGCTTTTAGATGTCCAAAGAAATTTCCCGGCTTGTATTCAAATCGGCACATCCCCCCCTCTTCAAAATCCTGAGCTCTATAAAATAGACAGGCTCTGGACGATGGACGGAAATGCCGGCCATCTCATTGGGGATGAAGAACTTCTTCCTTTTGGAAATGAAACACTTGATCTTGTTCTCGCCCCTTTAACCTTACACAGCATCAATGACTTGCCCGGCATGCTTATTCAACTGCGCCGCGCCCTTAAACCTGACGGTTTATTTTTAGGTGCCATGCTCGGCGGGGAAACACTTTATGAACTTCGGGATGTGATGGCTGCTGCCGAACAGGACGTGACTGGCGGCCTGTCACCGCGTGTTTTTCCCTTTGCCGATAAGCAGCAAATGGGCGGCCTGATGCAACGCGCCGGGTTTGCGCTGCCGGTCGTTGATTCAGATATTATCCATGTCACCTATAAAAGTTTTTATGATCTATGCCATGACCTGCGCGGGATGGGAGAGAGTAATATTATCGCGCAGCGCAGGCGGAGTTTTACGCCGCGCCGCCTGTTTGAACGGGCGGCGGAACTTTACAGTGAGCGCTATAGCGCTGAAGACGGGCGGATTGAGGCTAGCTTCGAAATTATTTACCTCTCCGGTTGGGCACCGCATGAAAACCAGCAACAACCTTTGCGTCCCGGCAGCGCCGAGCAAAACCTGGCCGATCATCTTGGAACATATGAACACAGCGCCGGCGAGAAAGTTTGTTAACAATGTTAAATGTCACCATTATCCCCATCCTCTCCGACAATTACTGCTACTTGCTAGAAAACGCGGGCAAGATCGGAATTGTCGACCCCGGTGAGGCCGCACCCGTCATTGACTATCTGGAAATGCACAGCCTTACGCCGGATGTTATTTTAAACACCCACCATCATGCCGATCATATTGCCGGCAACCGTGACATCATGGATCGTTATGACTGCACCCTGGTTGGACCCGCATCGGAAACGGCGCGTATTCCCGGCATGACACATAAATTGCAGGAAGGTGATCACTACGAATTCGGAGACGAAACCTTCCGCGTCATGGAAACACCCGGTCATACTAAAGGTCATATTTGTTTGTACGGTGAAAAATCACAGATCCTGTTTTGCGGCGATACATTGTTCTCTCTTGGATGCGGGCGCCTTTTTGAGGGCGATGCCGCAACAATGTGGAACTCACTGCAAAAATTATCAGCCCTGCCGGATGACACACTGATTTACTGTGGACACGAATATACTTTGGCCAATGGTGAATTCTGTTTATCTGAAGATCCGGATAATGCCGATTTGCAAAACAGGATGGAAGAAGTCAAATCCCTTAGAAATGAAGGAAAACCAACCCTTCCCGTCTCTTTAGAAATGGAAAAAAAGACCAATATTTTCCTGCGCGCGGAGAGCGCTGAAGATTTTAAAAAGCTAAGGGAATTAAAAGACAGTTTTTAATTTTGAGGTTTTGCCCGGCCCCGGCCACCGCCGCGCCGCGCACCTTTCGGTTTCCCGCCGCCATTACCGCTGTCATCATTGCTGTTGCCAATATTATCGTCGCCGTTATGATTTCCTTTGCCTTTGCGGGAGGATTTATGTGGCGGGATCGGCAAAGGTCGTTCGGCAAGTTCTGATCTTTCACTGACAGCCATTTCAATTTCAAGACGGGAAGCAACTTTACGCAGGTCATGGACAGCTTCCTGCAGATTTTCAAGGGCATTCGTATCGCTTTTTTTGGAATCCCATTCCTTATAAGCCGCCAGGCAGTTTTGGGTTGTCTCTTCCAGTCTCTTTGCGATGTCATCGGCCATATGCTTCGTCCTCTTTGTCCTCAAAAATTCGTTTTGCTACCATACGCGCTTCGCGCGCACTGTTCAAGAAGCAGTTCAAAGTTAGAGCAAACAGCGTTTTATCTGGACCAGGCGCAGGGAGTGAAGTGTAGACAACCTACATACTTGTCCGCCGAAGCCTTGGCGTAGGCGGAAGCGACGACGCAACGCCGTCCAAATGAAACGATGGAAGCTCTATGACTTGAAAAAGGCGGAAGCGGCATCCTGATGCGCCTGCTTCTTTTCGATCTCCACCTTGGTGCGCTCAATCTCCGCTTCAAGCTCGGAAATATAGGCTGTTAACTCATCAAGCGACATCGGCTCGAGATTTTTTGGGGCCGGTTTTTTGGTCTTTGGGTCAAGCTCATCATCAAACATGAGGTCACTTTAACCCATTCTAATCCTTAAGGAAATACGGTTTTTACGCAAATTCCCTTGCGCCCGGGTCAAAAATCGCTATGATCGGCACCGTTCCCTGACAGTTTAAAAACGTCAAAACGCCTGAGACACGGAACGACTCAGCGAACCGGAACCTATTGAATTTTGAATAAAAGGAAAAATAACCATGAGCAAAATCGCAAGCGCCCCTGAATTGTTGATGCCCAAAGCCACTGCCGTTTGGTTTATCGATAATACGGCCCTGACCTTTGAACAAATTGCCGACTTTACCGGCCTTCATACTATTGAAGTGCAGGCTCTGGCCGATGAAGAAGTCGGGATCGGAATTGTTGGCCGCGACCCGGTTCAGAACGGAGAGCTGGAACAGAGCGAGCTCGATAAAGGAAATGCCGATAATTCCTATATGATGAAGCATAAAAAGCGCAATAAGGACATGCCAACCGTCAAGCAGCGTGCCAAAGGACCAAAATACACACCGGTCTCCAAACGCGGAGACAAGCCGGATGCCATTTCGTGGATCCTCAAACACCACCCGGAAATTTCCGATGCACAAATCGTCCGCCTGGTCGGGACAACCAAACCGACCATTGCGGCTGTTCGCGACCGGACCCACGCCAACAGCGCGAATATCCGCCCACGCCACCCGGCTGATCTGGGCCTGTGCACCTATATGGAGCTGGAAAAAGCATCCGACAAAGGCCTGCGGGCACAAGGCAAAGACCCTGAAGCCGTTAAAGCCGCCAAGAAGGCCGAGGCTGAAGCAGAAGCCGCCGCCATGGCAGAAGAAAGCGAAAGCGCCAGAGACGATAAATTCGGCGGGTTTGACTTCTCAAACTTTATGAATAGCGGAAACGCATCAACAGGAACGGATAAAGAATAAACCTCTGTTATTTATAGGAATTTAGCCTATAAACCTCTTTCTTTATTTTTTATGAAGTTTTTCTTGACTTTTCATAATGTTTTGCGATTATGTGCTCTCTTTTGAGTGTTAACTTTTTATTAATAGGTGAAAATTATGCCAGCAATTAATCTACAAAACCCTGACGATCAAAACCCAAGTTTTGAAACTTTCTGGGAAGATTTTATAAAATTCCTTGAAGAAGAAAAGAAAATAAAGCTGGACGACGCACAAAGAGAGCAGGTCATTGCTTTTCTTAACCCTATCTTTCATGAAAAATTAGAGGAAGAAAATACTCTTGATGACACAGTAGAAGTTGAGGGCGTTCATCACTCCTTACTGGATTACCTGAAAGATTATCTCAAAACGATTGGCCTCATGCTGACGCAAAACGGAAAAATTGTAAAGGAAGGCACAGAGCCAAGCCAGGAAAATACGACAACAGAACCGAACTTTACTCTTCAGGGCGAACCTTACTACCCAGGTTCACTTCCCCCGAACGTAAGCCCTGCATTAATCACCAAAAAAACAGGCTGGGGATCCTGGGTAGGGCATACTGCGCTTGGTGCAGGAATCGGATTGGCTGCCAAAGCTGCCGTTTGTACCTTTGTCCCTGGTGTATTTGGTGTTGTTGCTGGCGCTGCTGTTGGAAGCATTGCGGTGCAGGCCGCCTTTAATAAAGACTTCAGGACCGACCTGAAAAATGCCTGGAGCGGCAGCGACACAAAATTTGGCGGTGTTTTAAACGTTGCCAAAACAGCTTTTAATGCAAAAACAATTTTAGCAGCAAGTGTAAGTGGACTGACTTTTGGCCTGGTGCCCAATAGCTTAATACCAGGCTTTACTGACGCCTGTGACGCTCCAGCCACGGCTCTGGCTATGATGACAGAAGCTCCAGCTACAGTGGCGGAAGCACCAACACCTGCTCCGGTGACAGAAGCTCCTGCTCCGGCAGCAGAAACACCAACTCCTGCTCCTGTGACAGAAGCTCCTGCTCCTGTGACAGAAGCTCCTGCTCCTGTGACAGAAACACCAGCCCCTGTGACAGAAACACCAGCCCCTGTGACAGAAACACCGATTACGGTGGCAGAAGTATCAACCGAGCCCGTTAAGGTTTTGAATGCCAACATTTTGCTGGATGGAGATACCATCGGTAGAAATGACATGCCTTTTGTCCAGTCAGCGATTGAAGAAGCTCAAAAACACGGTATTGGCGCAGACAAGATTGGTATCATTCAGGCCAAAATGGAAGGTTCTGATTTTATCATGACAGCGGATTCTGTTAACCTTACCAGTAATTATGCAGAGACGGCTGCAACAGATCCAAAAGCAGCACTGGAGTCCCTGATCAATGGCCTGGCAGACGAAAACACAAATTTTGTAAAAGACATTGCCGGACAGACTGACGATACGGAGCTTTACAACAAAAGCAACAAAACAGACGCTATTGCAGCCATGAACAAAGTTTGGGCTTCTGCCGCACCTGCTCCTGTAATTTAACCTCCTAAAGAAACAAAAACGCGGCGGCCTGTTTCTAGGCGCCGCGTTTTTTAATGCCGTCTTGGCAAAAGAAAGAGGGGCTAAGAAGCCTCTCTTAATTCTTCAATCTCTTCTTTAAGCTTAAGTTTTTGCTTTTTCAGATCTCTGACATACCATTCACTGACTGCTGCTCTGCCTTGTTCCTGTTCTATTTTTTTGGCTAAAGACGCATGACGGGCACGAAGCGCATCAAGGCGCGCGGACTGTGCAGAGGCAAGGGCCGTTGAGTGCATAGGCGGTTCTCCTTTTCGTTTTATGGTGGTATATGACTATCTTAGCCCGATAAGCTGATCTCTTCAATAAAGCAGGGGCCGGCCCTCTCAGGCCGGCTTGTTCTTCTTGTAAATCAGGCTGGAATATCAGTCCGGTATAAGAGCGATGTCCCTGTGGATAAATTATCAGGCATAAATTTTATTCTCTCACAATCCTTATGAAAAATCAAGAAAAGCTGGAGAATCGTGCCTTACAAATCAAACACAACACCCTGCGCGAGCGGTAATTCGGTGCCGTAATTCACCGTTTGCGTCTGGCGGCGCATATAGGCCTTCCAGGCATCGGAGCCGCTCTCACGCCCGCCGCCGGTTTCCTTTTCCCCGCCAAAGGCTCCACCAATTTCTGCCCCGCTCGGCCCAATATTGATATTGGCAATGCCGCAATCACTGCCCCGCGCACTCAGGAACAGTTCGGCTTCACGGACATCATTGGTAAAGCAGCAAGAGGACAGACCCTGCGGCACATCATTCTGGATCGCCAGCGCCTCGTTAAACTTTGAATAGGTCATCACATACAGGATCGGTGCAAAGGTTTCGGCCTTCACAATGGCGCTCTGGCTTTTCATGTCCACCAGCGCCGGGCTCATATAATGGCCTTTTGAACACCCTTTCACCTTTACGGCCTTGCCGCCGACCAGGACTTTTCCGCCCTGCTTTTTAGCAGCCGCCAGAGCCGCCGTCATCGCCCTGGCACTTTGCCCATCAATTAATGGACCAATCAGGGTTGTGTCTTCCAACGGCGAACCAACACGCACAGACCCATAAGCCTTTGTCAGCGCTTTCAGTAATTTTGTCTTAACCGATTTATGAACAATCAAACGCCGCAGCGTCGTGCAGCGCTGTCCGGCTGTACCAACCGCGCCGAATAAAACGGCGCGCACAACCATATCCATATCTGCACTTGGCGTAACGATCATCGCGTTGTTACCGCCAAGTTCAAGGATTGTTTTACCCAGCCTCGATGCGACGTCTTTGGCCACGATCTTACCCATCCGTGTGGACCCTGTGGCACTGACCAAAGGCACATCGTGGCTTTTGCTTAAAGCCTCTCCGATTTTGTAGTCCCCAATCAGGCACTGGACGAGATTGGCCGGGCATTTATGACCTGCTGTCTTGAACCGCTTCACTGCACGTTCAAAAATTTTCATGCAGGCCAGCGCCGTCAATGGCGTCTTTTCTGATGGTTTCCAGATCACGCTATTGCCGCAAACCAGCGCCAGCGCTGCATTCCATGACCAGACTGCCACCGGGAAATTAAAGGCCGTAATTACGGCCACCGGACCCAAAGGCTGCCATGTTTCGCGCATATGGTGATCCGGACGTTCAGAGGCAATCGTCAAACCGTATAGCTGTCTTGAAAGCCCGACGGCAAAGTCACAGATATCAATCATCTCCTGCACTTCGCCCTGCCCTTCGGAAATAATTTTCCCTGCTTCCAAACTGACAAGCCGGCCAAGTTCTTCTTTATTCGCCCGTAGCTCTTCCCCAAGTAAACGCACCAGTTCCCCGCGGACAGGTGCCGGAAGGGCCCGCCATTCTTCAAAAGCTTTTTGTGATTTACCGATCGCCGCCCTGGCCTGCGCCGGAGAGTGATCCTTTATTTTTGCAATGATCGACCCGTCAATCGGCGTACGGACAATGCGCGATCCTGCCTTTAAACCGCTTAAACCGTTTTCTTTCAGAATATTTTCGAATGCACTCATCATTCGTCTCCTTTCGGTTTGTGATCTTTCAGCCTGCTTTCCGAGAGCTGTCCTTCTTCTTCTAAAATAGGATAAGCCACAGTCAGGATATAGGTATTCACGCGGCGCAGATCCCGGATAATATCCAGATGCAGCGCACTTGTTTCCATCGTTTCGGGGACACCGTCGCGCAGGCGTCGCATGTGAAGCGCCATCCCTTCCATCTCCGCCTGACGCAGGGCTGTTTTATCCTGCACCACTGTCCGCGCCAGATCGATATCGCCGGACATAAAAACTGACTGCGCGAGCTGCACACTTTTCACGACCAGCGCGTGGATATGCTCAATCTCTTTCATCCCGGCCTCAGAGAACTGGTACTTATTGCGGATTTTTTTACGCGCCAGGGGAAGCAGGTTCCTGTCAATCACATCTCCGGCATGTTCAATATTGGTGGAGAACATCAGGATCTGCATATACTCCTTCACGTCTTTAGGATCCATAAATTCCTGCGTGACTTCCGCCATATAGCTCTTGATCTCAAGATAGAGCCGGTCGAGAATATCATCCTCTTCCCTGATTTTTTCGAGCAGTTTTGCATCATCGGTTTTTAAAACCGTTATCACATCGACCAGCATCTGCTCCAGTACATCGGCCATGCGCAGCGTTTCCCGCTTGGCATCGGACAGGGCAATCGCCGGCGTATCCAGGTCCTTGCGGTCCAGATACATCGGGCGCCCCGGATCATCGTCTACGGCTTTGGATGGCAGGATCCGCTCCAGCAAACTGCCAATCACCTGGATGAACGGCAGGAAAGCCAGCGCCAGACAAAGGTTAAACGCCGTATGAAAATTGACAATCTGACGCCCCGGATCTGCGGCAAAACTTTCCAGTTCACTCTGAAGATAGGGCAAAAACGGCGCTGCGATTAAAACGCCCGTGACACGGATCATCAAATTGCCCAGCGGAATACGCATCGCTTCGCGCTGATCGCGCAGCGTCGCAATCAGCGGCGCAATCGTCCCGCCGATATTCACGCCCAAAACCATAGCAAGGCCAAGCATCAGCGGCACCACACCCGCTGCGACGAGAGACATCAGAAGCAAAATAATCGCCAGCGACGAGTGCGCTATCCATGTCAAAAGCGCAGCCACCACAACAGCAAAAATCAGATCTTTTTCCAGCGGCGCCAGGATCAGCGGTAGGGTTTCAGAATCGCGCAGCGGCTCAGCGGCGGTTTTGATTAATCCCAGTGCCAGCAACATCAGGGAGAGGCCGACAAAAACCCGCCCGACATTTTTGATCTTGCCGTTATGCTCAATCGAAAACAGGATATACCCGCCGACCATCAGGACGGGCATCATCAAACGCAGATCCATTGAGAGAACCTGCGCGACCAACGTTGTTCCGACATCCGCGCCCAGAACGATCGCAAGCCCGGCCCCGGCGGTAATCATCCCCTGCCCGGCAAAGCCTGCAACAATCATAACAGTTGCAGTTGAGCTTTGTAAAAGGGCCGTCACGCCGAGCCCGGCCGCAAAGGCCTTAAAGCGGTTGGCGGTTGCCTTGCTGAGAAAACGCCGCAGATCCGCGCCAAGCCCGCGCGTCATCCCCAGCTTGAGCAGCGCCACGCCCCAGAGCAACAGGCACACGCCGGCAATAATATTCATCGTGATCAGGGTGGGTGTAATGACAAAGACTCCTGCGTTAGGTCTTTGATTTTACTACGAGTAGAGAGAAACTTAAAGTGCGGCCTGTCCGCCGAAGCCTTGGCAAAATCGGAAGGTCTTTTAAAACCACAGATGAACACCGATAAACACAGATTTTAAACCCGTCATTACCGGGCTTGTCCCGGTAATCCATAGAATTTTTTAAATGGATTGCCCTAACAAGTCGGGCAATGACAGTATAAATAAAAACAATTTATCCGTGTGCATCTGTGTTTATCTGTGGTTAAATTTTAAAAGCCTGAATTTGGCTGCGCAAGATACTCTTCCTCTTCAGGCGTATTCATTCGCCCTAAAATTTTATTCCGGTGTGGAAAGCGGCCAAATTCTTCAATCACCTTCAGATGCTTCACCGCATATTCATAGCCAAGCGGATCATCTTTTTTCATTTTTTCAAACAGCTCAACGCATTTGCGCTGATCAATCAGGTTTTCGCTATGCTCATAGGGCAGATACAAAAAGCGCCGCTTAACCGGCGCAAGGAGCTGGTCAAATCCTTTTGACAAGGCATATTTAGAGACCACCAGCGCTTTCGCGTCTGTGGAAAAAGCCTCCGGTTTTCCACGGAACATATTGCGCGGGAACTGGTCAAGAAGCAGCACAAGTGCCAGGCAGCCATCGGCATCTTTTTTCCAGTCCTCGTAAATCCCCTCCCGCGCTTTCTCGTAATCTTCCGTAAAGCGCGATATGATCTCTTGGTCAAATGCCTCACTGACCTGGAACCATTGCTGGGGCTGGGTCTCTTCGAACCAAAAATTGAGAATGTCGGACTGGCTGTTTTTCATGCAGCCCTAACTCTATTCGTCTTTCCCGCCAGTATCAAGCAAAGCATAAGCTTTCTTTTCCAAAGAGCCGGACATAAAGGAAAAAACCACGGCAGGTAAAAACGGGAAAACAACCATAATGATCGTCGCCGGGTCGCGCAACGCCTGCATGATATCGCCCTCACTCTTTTGGATATAAAGAGCAAGAAAAACGCCAAAGCCAATTATCAGAAAAACAAAAGCAATGCCTCTGTAAATCTTCGACTTAATCAAAAACATTTTTGCTTCTGTCGACATATAATAAACTTCCTAATGAGCGTCAGCCCAGATCTTCCGTTTCACCGCATACATAATGCCCGTAAAGACGAGCAGGAACAAGATCACCTTAATACCAGTGCGTTTACGTTCTTCCATTTCAGGCTCGGCGGCCCAGACCAGAAACTGAGTGACGTCTTTTGCATATTGCTCAACTGTGCCATCTGTCCCATCTTCATAGCCGACAACCCCGTCGGACAGCGGCGGTGCCATTGCAATGACATGACCGGCCATATAGCGGTTATAATATTGCCCACTCATTAACTCGGTATCCGCCGGCGCTTCCTCATAACCGGTTAAAATGCCGTGCACATAATTTGCGCCGTTATGCCGCGCCTTGGTAATCAAAGACAGGTCCGGCGGCATCGCGCCGTTATTGGCATATTTCGCCGCTGCGTCATTTGGATAAGGATTTTTAAAGCGGTCGCTCGGACGGGCCGGACGCTCGAACATTTCACCCTCGTCATTCGGGCCGTCTTCGACCGTATATTCGGCGGCAATTGCCTTGATTTCGTCTTCATTATATCCAAGCGCCGCCAGGTTCCGGTAGGATTTCAGATCCATCGAATGACAGGCCGCACAGACCTGTTTATAAACCTGAAAACCACGCTGCAACGCCGCCCGGTCATAGGTTCCGAACGGCCCGGAAAAACTCCAATGCATTTCCGGCGGCGGCTCGGCATCCCCGGCAGCAAGGGCCGGAGCCCCGTGCGTAATCACAAAAACAGATAAAAGGAGAAGAAAATATTTCATAAGCCTCACGCAGCCTCCGTTGGGTGGGAACAGCATTGTTTTTTCTTTGAACAACAGGATAAAACCGCTTCATGAATGCTCGGCGGCAGATCGAGCCGCGGTTCAAACTTGTTAAAGAGCGGGATCAGAACCAGGAAGAATGCATAATAGTAAAGCGTTGCGACCTGCGCCAAAGGTACCCACAGCCCTTCGGCCGGCTTGCCGCCACACACCATCAGGATAAAGAAATCAAGCACCAGCACCAGCACAGCGATTTTGAACCACGGGCGGAACCGCGCACTACGCGCCGGGTGTTTATCGAGGAACGGCAGTGCAACCAACAAGGCGATCGCACCAAACATCGCAAGCACCCCGCCCAGTTTGGCTTCGACAAACACAATATCCGTAAACGGAATCCCGACATCAAACGTAATCGCCCGCAAGATCGCATAGAACGGCAGGAAGTACCATTCCGGTACAATATGCGCCGGTGTCACCAACGGGTCTGCCGGGATATAGTTATCCGGGTGACCGAGCGAGTTGGGCATAAAGAAAGTAAAGGCCACATAGATAATCAGGAAGACCAGAATGCCGAACGTATCTTTCATTGTGTAATAAGGGTGGAAAGGCAGCGTATCCTGCGGACCTTTCGTATCAATCCCCAGCGGGTTGTTCGAGCCTGTCACATGCAGCGCCCAGACATGTAAGCCCACGACACCGACAAGCACAAAGGGCAGCAGGTAATGCAGCGCAAAGAACCGGTTCAATGTCGGGTTATCAACACTGAAACCACCCCACAGCAAGGTCACGATATCATCCCCGACCAGCGGAATGGCAGAGAACAGGTTGGTAATCACGGTTGCGCCCCAAAAACTCATCTGTCCCCATGGCAGAACGTACCCCATAAAGGCGGTTGCCATCATCAGAAGGAGGATCACAACACCAAGAATCCAGAGCAGTTCACGCGGCTGTTTGTAAGACCCGTAATAGAGCCCACGGAAAATATGGATGTAAACGGCGATAAAGAAAAACGACGCGCCGTTCGCATGCATATAACGGATCAGCCAGCCGAAATTCACATCGCGCATAATCCGCTCAACGGACTCAAACGCATAATCGGCATGCGGAGTGTAATGCATCGCCAGCGTAATGCCGGTCAGGATCATCAGCACCAGCATAACAGTGGCGATCGCGCCGAAATTCCAGAAATAGTTGAAATTCTTCGGCGTCGGAAAGACACCATATTCCTTGTTGATCAGTGTAAAAATCGGCAGGCGGGAATCCACCCACTCAATCGCCGGGTTCTCAAAAGGTTTGCGTTCTCCACTACCCATCTTTGTGTCCCCTATCCAATACGAATTGTTGTGTCTGTTAAAAATGTATAATCCGGCACGGCAAGATTTGTTGGCGCCGGGCCTTTGCGGATCCGCCCGGATTCATCATAGTGCGATCCATGACACGGACAGAACCAGCCATTATATTCACCCTTTATATCGCTCGGCTTTTGCCCCAAAGGCACACAGCCCAGATGCGTACAGATCCCGACCATCACCAGCCACTCGGCTTTTTGCACCCGGTCTTCGTCGGTTTGCTTATCACGCAGATCGGCAAGATCGGTATTGCGCGCCGCTTCAATTTCGGCCTCCGTACGGTGGCGGATAAAAACAGGTTTGCCGCGCCACATCACCGTGATTGCCTGCCCTTTTTCAATCGGTGTCAGATCAACTTCGGTTGTCGACAGCGCCAGCGTATCGGCCGCCGGGTTCATCTGGTGGATTAACGGCCAGGCTACACTGCCTGCGCCGACAGCCCCGAAAGCGGCGGCGGTAAGATATAAAAAATCACGGCGTGAGCCCTCTTCGCCGTGTGGATTGTCTTGCTGCGTTGTGTCGCTCATTTTGCGTAAAATCCTCTTTAATAATAGGCCGATAAGACCGAAAGACGCACTTAAAATACATGAAGAATCAAACGATTCCAATATCTCATACAGACTAATCCCATAGATTACAATTGACCAGAGTCAATCTGGCCTCTTTCATTGCGGCCACACTTTATTTGTCATCCCTCCACTTCGAGCGGGCGCCCTTCGGTCGGGATGACAACTTGAAAAATTCGTGGTTTAAAAACATATGAATGTAACCATCTCCCTTGCGCTTTATCAGCCTGATATCGCCCTGAATGTCGGCGCGGCGATCCGCCTGTGCGCCTGTCTGGGCACATCGCTCGATATTATTGAACCTTGTGGCTTTCCCTGGGATGAACGCAAAATCAAACGTAGCGCGATGGATTATGTCGACCTGCTGGATTTAAACCGGCACACCTCCTATACGGATTTTGTAAAATCCTGTCCGCAGCGGCGGATTATTTTACTCACCACAAAAGCCGATCTGCCCTATACGGATTTTGAATTTAAAGAAGGCGACATTCTTCTGGCCGGGCGCGAAAGTGCCGGCGTTCCCGAAGACATTCATCAAAATGCGCATGCACGGGTCGGCATCCCTATGCAGGGCAAAGCCCGCTCCCTCAACGTCATCAATGCCTGCGCCATGGTCATGGGCGAAGCGCTGCGGCAAACGGTTTCCTTGACAAAGTAGGAATTTATTCATATAATGGCGGATGATTTATTTGGTGCCCATATCTCACTCACTGTCACCCCGGAAAATCCGGCAGGATTTATCCGGGGGCTATGCCAACGGATATTCAAACGGCATAGGTTCCGGATCAGGGCGCTGCCCTGTCCGGAATGACGCCAAACAGGCTAAAAATAAAACCAATCTGGACTTAGTCCACATTTTCTCATGGGCTTTCAATTCTTTACAAAAAATGTTGGTCAACATACAAAGGTTAATGTGGACCTACATTCGTCAGGAAAAGTTGTAAAATACGAAAAACGAACTGAACAAAATACGATTATTGGAAAATGAAACAGGCCTTAAACAAACAAGACGATCCATCAACAAAAACCCTTGCGGCCAGCTGGTTCAGAGAATTGCAGGACCGGATCTGCGGGGAATTTGAAAAATTGGAAGATGAATTATCTGCCGGACCGTTCGCGAAGAGAGAGCCCGGCCGTTTTGAACGCTCGCCCTGGGACCGGGCGGAGCTCAAAGGCCCGACGCAAAATGGCGGGACGCTCGAAGGCGGCGGCATTATGTCGGTCATGCGCGGACGTGTCTTTGAAAAAGTCGGGGTCAATTTTTCAGAAGTGTACGGCACCTTTTCCCCGGATTTTAGGAAAGCCATTCCCGGCGCGGAAGAAGATGGATCTTTCTGGGCCTCCGGGATTTCCCTGGTGGCACATCTGCGCTCCCCACTCGTCCCGGCGGTGCATATGAATACCCGCATGATTGTCACCTCCGGCAAAAGCTGGTTTGGCGGCGGCGCGGATCTCACACCGATGGTCCCGGACGATCAGGATACAGAAGACTTTCACGGCGCTTTTAAAGCCTGCTGTGATCAATTCGATGAAGGCTATTATCCGCGCTTTAAAAAATGGTGTGATGAATATTTCTACCTGCCCCACCGCGGGGAGCCGCGCGGCATTGGCGGCATTTTCTATGACTATCTGGATAGCGAGAGCGGCGCGCCGGACTGGGAAGGGAATTTCGCCTTTACCCGCGACGTCGGCCAGACCTTCGCCCGCATCTACCCGGAGATTGTCCGCCGTCATATGAACAAAGAATGGACCGCCGCGCAGCGCGAGCACCAGTTGATCCGCCGCGGACGCTACGTGGAGTTTAACCTGCTTTATGACCGCGGCACACAATTCGGCCTGAAAACCGGCGGCAATACCGAGGCCATCCTGATGTCCATGCCCCCGGAAGTGAAGTGGCCATAACAATATTTGTTGACACAATATGAAAAATAGGTTTAATTAACGGCACAAATAGAGGAGTGAAAAATGCCTGAAACAGACCAACCATGGTTTAAACCAATAACCATAGACCCAGAAGATCCTGTTTATGCAGCAATGTGTGCAAAAGCCAAGGCAGAAACGGCAGCAAATCTTAACCCTGGCGTGAGCCTATCAGAAGCCTTAAGCGAAGTAAGAGACCGCCACGATAACAAACCTGTTGAAGATCAACCTTGGTTTACACCAATAACCGTAGATCCGGAAGATCCTTTTTATGCAGTAATACGTGCAAAAGCCAAGGCAGAAACGGCAGCAAATCTTAACCCTGGCGTGAGCA
>JANQIB010000093.1 GCA_028282385.1 Alphaproteobacteria bacterium | reverse complement strand
GACGGGCATGGCCAAAGTCATGCGCATTAAAGATCCGGTTTATATGGATCAGATTATCGCCGTCAGTGCAGAGGACTACAGCACACATCCAGCGGGTGTGTATGATTATCCTGAGCTTCGAACATTGCCGAGCGCGGCAGGCATTGCCCTCATTCCAAAAGCGGATAACCTCTCGATTGCCCGGGTTCAGGATGGAATGGCCGTGCGCCGCCCCGGCGGACTGGTTTTATCGCGTGACCGGGATGTGAAAGCAATTGAACTGCGTGAAAACACATCGGGCATTGATGCGCCGCAGGCGCAGAATAAGAAAGAGGTAGCTATAGATACCGGGCCGAAAATCTACAGTTTTAAAAGCTGGGAGATGGGCGGATTAAAGGCGCTTGAAGAAAATACAACAATTTTAATGTCCGGCATTCCAACCAAGGACCGGAACGGGCAGGTCGAAGATCTTTTGACCTTATCAAAGCTTGCGCTGTCAAATGACCGGTCTTATGAAGCGCTTGGCTATTTGCGCGTGGCGGCAGATACGCTTCCGGCTATTGCTGATAATCCGCAATATAAGGCGCTGCGTGGTGCGGCCAACGCGCTGGCCGGACGGTATGAAGATGCGATTGAAGACTTGGTTGAGGATGCGCTCGATCCTTTTGGTGAAATTGCTTACTGGAAAAGCTATACGCTGGCCGGTCTGGAAGACTGGCAGCAGGCGGCTTCGGTGATGCCAAAAAATTTCAACACACTCTTTAATTACCCGGATCAAATTCAGGAGCCGGTTGTGCTTGGTCTCACTGAAGTTGCACTGCGCAGCGGTGATACAGAAACCGCGCAGGGGCTTTTGGGCGTTCTGGAACAGGGAAAAGACGAGATGCCGCCTGAGCATCTGGCAGCCTGGAAATATTTAATGGGAGAAACATTGCGTCAGCTTGGTAATGTTGATCAGGCTGAAGAGTACTGGACAAAACTTGTTGACGGACCTGATGACCTTTATCGCGCCAAGGCGGGTTTAAGCCTGACGCGTCTGCAGCAGGAGAATAATAAAATTACGGCGGAAGAGGCAATTGATCGTCTGGAAGGGCTGCGTTATGCCTGGCGCGGCGATGAGCTTGAAACGCTGATTAATTTCCGCCTTGGAAAAATCTATATGGATCACGAGAAATATGCCAAGGGGCTGACGGTTTTGCGTAACACCGTGTCTTTGGCTGATGGCTCACATATGGGGCAGGAAGTGGCCGATTATATGAAGGATAATTACCGCGGCCTGTTTGATGAGGAAAAACTGAATAGTGTTTCACCGCTGGATGCGGTGACGATTTTTGAAGAGTTCAAGGAACTCACGCCGGCTGGGGAAGAGGGAGATCAGTTTGTCCAGCGTCTGGCCGAACGGCTTGTCGATGCTGATTTGCTTGAGCGCGCGGCGGATTTGCTGGATCACCAAACCAAACATCGTCTGGAAGGTGAGGATAAGGCCCGAATAGCTATTCGTCTTGGTGCGATCCGCCTGCTTGATAACAAACCTGAAGGAGCGTTACGCGCTCTCGATGTTGCCGAAGAAGAAATGTCTGCTTTACCTGAAGAACAGGCACAGGCCCTGCGTGATGAAAAAGGGCGGGATATCAACCTGCTTCGCGCGCGTGCCTTATCCAAGATGAAGCGGGTTGATGAGGCGCTGCGCATTCTTGATGACATGCCGCGCGATGCGATTGTCACCCGTCTGGTTGCCGATATTGCCTGGGCGGATCAGCGCTGGAATGTCGCGGCTGATGCGTTTCAGGACCTGGTGTTGGCAGAAGATATTTCTTTGACGCGTCCTTTAACCGCCTATCAAAGCGATCTTATTTTGAACCGGGCAATTGCCCTGAACCTGTCGGGGAATCGCGTTGCGCTCGCTAATTTACGCGAACGCTTTTCCGATTCTATGAAACAGACCGAAAGAGCCCAGCTTTTCGATGTCGTCTCCCGTCCGCGTCAGCTTGGCCTGATCGGGAGCCGCGAAAGCGTGATGTCCCTGATTTCCGAAGTCGATCTGTTCAAAGACTTCCTGGAAAGTTACCGCTCCCTCGGCAGGGAAGCTGATAAGGCCGAAACACAAAAAGACACACAAACAGACGGGTAGTTCGTTTATCCGTTTGAGACAAATGTGGACTAACATTTTCCGGCAAGTGGACTAACATTTTTTTATAACCTATTGTTTTAAAATAAAAAAATGTGGACTTAGTCCACATTGAAATTTATTCTCAGTGCGTATCGCAGACAAAAAAACCGCCTCAAAAGGCGGCCGCACTTATCCTGTATATAAGTTCCATTATAACACACTTCGTAGCGAAAAGGGACTCAAAACAACATATATATATTTTACATAGTTAAAAAATAGGGTGAAAATCATGCCAGGGGGAGGGAAGCAACAGAGAGAAAAAGGCAACAGGGAGAAAAAAGCAACAGAGAGAAAAAGGTAGCAGAGAGAAAAAGGCAATAGGGAGAAGAAGAGAGCGGAGAGGCGAAGGTAACAGGGAAAAGAAGATAACAGGAAGGGGGAAAGCCGGGGCGGCGTGACGTGATATGATATGCCGTGTGACTGACGCAACAACCGGAACGCCGCGGCCAGGGTTTTTGCCGTCGCGCAGACGGACTGGAAAACCGAATAATATTGTTGTGTGTTTTCCTATCCCCAAATCAGCCAGCCAATAACAAGGCCGGTCAACATGCCGGACAGGGTGCAGGCGCCGTAGGCAATAAGAATGGCTGGATTTGCGTGGTGTAAATCAGGGTCTTGATCTTGGTTCATTTCTAACTCCTCTTAAGGTGATCGGGGAGTTAGAAAGTCATCCAAAAGTCTGACCGCAAAAGCCTTTAGGCCGGAGCCCTGAACATACGCCAATGCCTCCCCGACCAATGTCGAGGAGCATGCTTGAACGGCCATGCAAGACCGCTTTTGGAAGGGTTTCTAAGCCCCGTAATTCGGGAAGAGTAGGGGATTATAGGAATGGAGGCAAGGGTTGACATATAGTATCATTATTGATACTATATTTTGTGAGCGTACCGGATAAGATAGAAAAAGCTATAGAAGCGAATCCAAAAAATGTGAAGTTTGCGGATCTTGCCAAACTTTGTGAATTTTATTTTGGAAGCCCGCGTAATAAAGGTACAAGTCATTATATTTACAAGACTCCCTGGCCGGGAGACCCGCGGGTGAATATTCAAAAGGACAAAAGCGGCAAGGCAAAACCTTATCAGGTGCGGCAGGTTTTGGCAGCGATTAAAAAGTTAAAGGAGAAAGAGGATGGTTGATCATAAACGTTATACATACCGTGTGACATGGTCGGAAGAAGACGGTGAACATGTGGCTTTATGCGCCGAATTTCCAAGCCTGTCTTATTTGGCCGATAAACCGGCGACGGCGTTGCAGGGGATTGTCAAACTGGTTGGTAAAGTTGTGAAGGATATGAAAGCAAATGGAGAAATTTTACCGGAGCCGGTTGCCGCAAAAAAATATAGCGGAAATTTTCAGGTACGTATTCCGCCTGAACAGCACCGACATCTTGCCATACAAGCGGCTGAACAGGGTGTGAGTTTAAATCGCCTGGTGTCCAGCAAGTTAACTTAAGGCTTTAATCCCCCGGGCCGGATCGCGGAAAAACCGATCAGGGCCCGGAAGTGAAAGCCAGCACCGCCAGCGGGTTATGAGTAAACCGGTATGAGCGCCCGTGAAGATTTGACGATTTTTTCCAAATCTTTGTCGAGGTTGAAGTAGCGGGCTTTTTCCATGATATGGTCACTGACATCGGAGAAGATAAATTCGCCTGTCAGTTTCCCGTTTTCATCCTCACCGGTGATTTTATAGGTCATAATTTCATTCAGCTGAATATTGCCGTCTTCCATACCGGAAATTTCAGCAACACTGACAACTTTACGCGTTCCATCCCGCAGGCGTTGAACCTGCACGATAACATCCAGAGAGGATTCCATTTGCTGGCGAATGGCAGAGGTTGGAATATTCAAATTCGCCATGGCCACCATATTTTCAAGTCTGAACAGCGCATCACGCGGGCTGTTGGAGTGAAGCGTGCTCATTGACCCTTCATGGCCTGTATTCATGGCCTGCATCAGGTCAAAGGCTTCAGGTCCGCGGACCTCCCCGACAACAATCCGGTCCGGGCGCATCCGCAGGCAGTTCCGGACCAGATCCCGCATGGAGATTTGTCCGACCCCTTCAATATTCGGCGGACGTGTTTCAAGACTGACAACCTGCGGCTGCTGCAATTGCAGTTCAGCGGAATCTTCACAGGTGATAATACGTTCTGTCGGTGAGATATAACGCGCCAGGCAGTTGAGCAGTGTCGTTTTCCCGCTTCCCGTTCCGCCGGAGATGATCAGGTTGACATGGCTGGCGGCCAGGATTTGTAAAAGGGCCGAGGTCTTGGCATCAAGCGTGCCGAGTTCGCCCATTTTTTCCAGGGTCAGACGTTCCTTTTTAAATTTCCGGATTGTAATTGTCGGACCGTTTAATGCCAGCGGCGGCAGGATAATGTTGACACGTGAACCGTCTTCCAGACGGGCATCACAAATTGGAGAAGACGTATCAACATGCCGGCCGACATGGTTGGCAATCCGCTGGCAAATATTTAAAAGATGATTTTCATCCCGGAAATGAACATCGGTTTTTTCGATATGGCCGTTAATTTCGATAAAGACTTCATCATAACCGTCAACCATAATGTCGGAGATGTCATCATTTTCCAAAAGCTCCTGAATTGGACCCAGGCCAAGCAGGTCATCCGTAATAACATGGATAACAGCATCTCTTTCTTTTGGAGAAAGATTCATTCTTTTGTGATCTTCCACCAAATCAACCAGACGGACAATTTCTTCATTGATCTCTGACAGACTCTTATTGGTCAGTGTTCTGGGGTCCACAATATTTTGAACTTCCCTGACGATTTCTTCAGCGTAGTTTTCAATACGCTCATGGAAGACCTCATTGCCGTCCCACCATTTGGAAGGCATCAGGTGAATCACACCCGGATCATCAAGACGTTCGATATATTCTTTCAACTGAGAAGGAACAGAGAAACCTTTTTCCTTACCGTGATCGGCTGCCGTCTCCGAAGATTTCTTTGGGGCAGTTGCATCATTTGCATGGTTGTTGCCATCTTTTACTTTTTTGCCGAATGTTTTCATGGTTACCTCCGTTGAAACATTTTTTTGTCTTCCATTATTATTATTGCAAAAAAGTGTTAAAAATCAGTATGTTGCAGGGTGCAACAGGTTTTGCACTTTGCAATTGCAGGCTGCAAAAGAGAGCAACTTTGAGTTGCAATATGCAAGATTTTTTGCAACCTGCAATTGCAAAATATGGGTTTTTTGTCTTTTTATGACCCTAAAGACATATTCTTTGGCATAGGGGGGATGACAGGGTGTCTTTGGGGTTAATATCCCCGTTCAATTGTGAAATCGATCAGGGCAGTGAGGGTGGATTTTGTTTCATTATCCGGCGCGGCGGCAAGAGCGGCTCGGGCATCCTGTCCATATTTGCGGGCGAGATTTAAACTTTTTTCAAGGGCGTCATGTTTTTGAATAAGAGTTAAGGCGTTTTCCAGATCGCCGTCTTTTTGATCGCGCGCGCCAATTGTTCTGGCCCAGAATTCTTTTTCTTCCGCGTTTGCTTTTTGAAGGGCAAAGAGAACGGGCGCCGTCATTTTTCCTTCGCGGAAATCATCGCCGATGGTTTTGCCAAGTTTTTCCTGAGCTGCGTTATAATCAAGCACATCATCGACAATCTGAAAGGCCATGCCAAGCGCCTGCCCGTAGGCACGTATGGCAGTGCGTGTTTGAGGGGTTTGATCCGCGATGATCGGGCCGACTTCACAGGCTGCGGCAAAAAGCGCGGCAGTTTTACCTGAAATCACATCGAGGTAATCTTCGAGAGTCGTATCAAGATTATTTTGAGTGGAGAGCTGGAGCACTTCGCCTTCGGCAATAATCGCCGAGGCATCGGAGAGAACTTTAAGCGTTTCGAGAGAGCCGTCCGCGACCATTAATTGAAAAGCGCGGGAGAAAAGAAAATCACCAACCAGAACGCTGGCTTCATTGCCAAAGACGATATTGGCGGAGTCTTTTCCGCGGCGTGTGTTGCTGTCATCCACGACATCATCATGGAGCAGCGTTGCGGTATGAATAAATTCAACGGCGGCGGCAAGTTTATGGGCGCGGGTCATGTCACCGTCAAACAGGGCTGTTGCCGCCAGCGTCATAAGCGGGCGGATGCGTTTGCCGCCGGCTGCAATCAGGTAACCGGCAAGTTGCGGGATGAGTGCCACGTCCGAGCGCATATGGGTCAGGATCATCTCATTGACGGCTTCCATATCGCCGGCGCGCATTTCCGCCAGTTCGTCCAAAGGAGAGGCGGGCGCGCTTTGCTGTGGTTTTGCCTGAACAGATGTCATAAGGTGTTTTACGCAAATAGGATAAAAACGGCAAATATATAATGAGTGAGCATGAAGAAATATATGTGCTGGATAAACGCCTGAAGCTGCTTCAGGTGGCGGACGGGTTTTGGACGTCAATGGATAGCATCTTCCTGGCCGCCGCCTGCCGGGCGCAGGCAGGGGAGCATATTCTTGATATGGGCTGCGGCGTTGGCGGGGCAGGCCTGGCCACACTTATGCGTGTTGAAGGTGTGCATCTGACAGGTGTTGAGATCCAGCAGGATCATGCCGAACTGGCGCAGCAAAATGCCGCGCTGAACGGGATGGAAACACGGGCAAAATTTATCTGCGCGGATATTCGTGATTTTAAGCCGGAAGAGTCCTTCGATCATGTGATGTGTAACCCGCCTTATTTAAAGGCCGGCGCACATATGGTGTCGCCATCCGAAAAGAAAGCAAAGGCCCTGGGGCACCTGGAAGAGGAGATTAATATAGAAACGTGGCTCGACCTGGGATTCCGGTTTTTAAAATCAAAAGGCATGATCACCATGATTCACCGCGCCGACCAAGTGGATCAAATTATTTTAGGATTAAAGAAACGTTTTGGCGGGATTGAAATATTTCCGCTCTGGCCGCGGGCCGGGGAAGCGGCCAAGCGTGTCATCGTGCGGGCGATGAAAGACAGTAAGTCACCGGCCCAAATCCATTCCGGAATCATTTTGCATGAGGAAGATGGGGGGTATACGCAGATCGCGGATGACATCTTGCGCGGAAGGCTGGCGATAGATTAAGGTAAGGCCATGATCAAGAAAATTTGTGAATTTACGCGTGATATCCCTTATCTGGGGCCGATTTTGGAACCAAAACCGAAGGTCGCCGTCATCCGGATGGCGGGGGTGATTGCCGATAGCTCCATGATACGCCGGGCGGGGATTAATCATCAGAAATTTAGCAAGCTGGTTGAGCATGCTTTTGAGATGATGAATGTCAAAGCGCTGGCGCTGGTGATCAATTCGCCGGGCGGTTCGCCGGCGCAATGTTCGCTGATCTCATCGCAGATCCGCGCGCTGTCAGAAGAAAAAGATATTCCGGTTTATGCCTTTGTCGAAGATGTTGCGGCAAGCGGCGGCTACTGGCTGTCCTGCTGCGGAGACAAAATTTATGCGCAGAATTCTTCGATTGTCGGATCAATCGGCGTGATTTCGGCCGGGTTTGGCCTGGATGAGTTTATTCAAAAATATGAGATCAAGCGCCGCATTCATACATCCGGGAAAGATAAATCTTTCCTCGACCCGTTTAAGCCTGAGCGCGCGGAAGATGTCGCGCGCCTCAAAGAGCTGCAAAGTGCAATCCATGAGGACTTTAAAATCTGGGTGAAAGAACGCCGCGGTGAAAAGCTTAAAGGGTCTGATGAAGATCTGATGGAAGGCGCTTTCTGGACCGGCGCGGATGCAAAGGAAAAAGGACTGGTTGACGGGATCGGGGATGTGACCTCGGTGATGAAAGAAAAATTCGGCGAGGAGATAAAATTTGTCAACCTGACGCCGGAAAAGAAATGGTTTTCCTCGCTGCCGCTTATGGGCGAAGAGGTGCGCGCTGACCTGGTTTATGATGCGCTGAATATTGCCGAAGAGCGAGCCTATTGGGCGCGGTTTGGGTTTTAGGAACTCTTCCCTCTCCCTAAGGGAGAGGGCAACGAGGCTTGGCTTTTCTGGAAGAAAAGCTGTAGCTGAGTGGGTGAGGGTGTTTAATCTTTTTATTCACAAATTTTACTACCCCCTCACCCAGCTTCAGCTAAATTCGCGTTTTACGCTCATTAAGCTTTCGCAACCCTCTCCCCCAAGGGGGCGAGGGAAAATAAAGGGGATTTTATGATAAGGCTTGCAACGTCTGAAGATTTAAAAACGCTGGCCGGCCTGTATACTGCAATCGGCCGGTCGCAGGATGGATATTTTCAGGAGTGCCTGAACAAAGGCTGCGATATTCTGATTGCCGAAGAAAATGCGGAAATTGTCGGGTCTGCCGTTATCAACTGGGAGCCTAAATATGCGCTTTATAAAAAACTGGACATTCCCGAAATTCAGGATGTTTATGTTGTCGAAACAGCGCGGCGTAAAGGTTGTGCAACTGCGATGGTTTTGTTTTTTGAGCAGCGGGCAAAAGAGAAAGCCCATACGCAAACCGGGATTTCGGTCGGCCTGTCAAAAGAATACGGCCCGGCGCAACGGCTTTATTTTAAATTAGGATATGAGCCGGATGGTAGCGGCGTGACCTATGATCGCGGCCCGACAGAACGGTACCGTTCTTACCCGCTCGACGATGATTTGTGCCTGATGATGGTGAAAAATTTATAGGCCCAGAGCAGCATATCTTTTTTTAATTTGAGTTGCTGCGATCATGACATGCACCGTGTCACAGGCAGGTCGATCTGTGGTAACAGGGGATGCTTTGTTTTTAAAAATACGTCCGAATGGAAACTCTTTTGCCTCATCTAATTTATTCCATGCCGTCTGAGCAAGGATGTGCGCGTTCGGATCATTAGGATTGCGTCTATAGCTTTCCAGAGTGTCTACCGAAACAAGAAGGCTTTGAATTGCAACTCCAGCATTTATGACCTGATACAGAGTATCTTCCTGTAACGCATTAAGAGGGCTCTGTGTTTGCAGGACACGTATCATTTCTGTTGTTGGACGTAGCAGGTCTTTTTTGAATTGTTCTAGGGTCATTTTTTCCTCATATCGCGGCCTTTATCGGCAGTATTATTACCAGCGAGCAAAGTTTATGTCAAATAAAAATACTCTGGGTTTTACGATTTTTTTCGTGGAAAGGGGGCCTTCTGATCGGCTAGGATAGGCTAGTTTTCAACGTTTTGAGAGGGTTATGATGACACAGTGGGTATACTGCTTTGGCGGTGAAAAGACAGAAGGTAAGGCGGAAATGCGCAATCTTCTGGGCGGTAAGGGTGCGAACCTGGCCGAGATGGCGTCTTTAGGATTGCCGGTGCCGCCGGGTTTTACGATTACCACTGAGGTCTGTACAGCCTTTTACGAAAACGACAAAAACTATCCCGCCGCATTAAAAGGGCAGGTCGATGAGGCGCTGGGCGCGATTGAAGTAGCCACGGATATGAAATTCGGTGATGCCAAAAATCCACTTCTCGTTTCTGTGCGTTCCGGTGCGCGCGTCTCGATGCCGGGCATGATGGATACGGTTCTCAATCTCGGTCTGAATGATGACACTGTTGAGGGGCTGGCCAAAAAATCCGGTGATGAGCGGTTCGCGTGGGATAGCTACCGGCGCTTTATCACGATGTATGGCGATGTGGTTCTTGGCCTGGAGCACCATGATTTTGAAAGCATTCTCGACCAGCATAAACGTGACATGGATATCACTGAAGATACGGATGTCACGGCAGAGGGCTGGAAGGATGTGGTCAAAAAATTCAAGGTAATGGTCGAAGAAGAACTTGGTAAGCCGTTTCCAATGGATCCGGCCGAGCAACTTTGGGGGGCGATTGGTGCGGTGTTCTCTTCCTGGATGGTGCCGCGCGCAGTGACATACCGCGCTATTCACGAAATCCCGGAAGACTGGGGCACAGCGGTGAATGTGCAATCGATGGTGTTTGGGAATATGGGTGATGATTGCGCAACGGGCGTGGCCTTTACGCGCGATCCGTCAACGGGTGAGAATTATTTCTACGGTGAATATCTGGTGAATGCGCAAGGGGAAGATGTCGTTGCGGGGATCCGCACACCGCAATCTTTGACGGTGCATGGAAAAGAAAAAGAAGGCTCATCCCTGCCGGCGATGGAAGAGGTGATGCCGGATGTGTTCGGCCAGCTTAATGATGTGCGGACAAAACTGGAAACACATTACCGCGATATGCAGGATATCGAATTTACTGTGCAGCAGGGCAAGCTCTATATGCTTCAGACCCGCGCGGGGAAACGCACGGCAGCGGCGGCTCTGAAGATTGCGGTTGATATGGAGAAGGAAGGCGTGATCTCCAAAGAAGAAGCGCTGCTGCGGAT
>JANQIB010000092.1 GCA_028282385.1 Alphaproteobacteria bacterium | reverse complement strand
TTGATACGGACCTGACCTACCTGATGAACAATGAAGACCCGGAAGAAGCCAAGCCGACCACGGCGTTTCAGCGTGTCCTTCAGCGCGCGGCGATCCATGTACAAAGTTCAGGCCGGGAAGAAGTGACCGGTGCAAATGTTCTCGTTGCCCTGTTTTCCGAGCGCGAAAGTCACGCCGTATACTTCCTGCAGGATCAGGATATGACGCGTTTTGATGCGGTCAATTATATCTCCCACGGCATTGCCAAAGTGCCGGGTCAAAACACCTCAAAATCTCCGGCCGGAACAGAAGAAGACACGGAAGACGGAGAAGTCAAAACCGGCAACGAGGCGCTGAAAGCTTACGCAAAAGACCTCAACGAAAAGGCAAAACAGGGCAAGATCGACCCGCTGATCGGCCGGGAAAAAGAAGTTGAGCGCACGATCCAGATTCTTTGCCGGCGCTCCAAAAACAACCCGCTTTATGTCGGTGATCCGGGCGTTGGAAAAACCGCCATTGCCGAGGGGCTGGCCAAGAAAATTGTCGAAAATGAAGTCCCTGACGTTTTAAAGGGGACCGTTATTTACGCGCTCGATATGGGCGCGCTGCTCGCCGGAACACGCTACCGCGGTGATTTTGAAGAACGTCTCAAAGCTGTTCTGGCGGAGATTGAAAAAATTGACGGCGCGGTTCTCTTTATTGATGAAATTCATACTGTGATCGGCGCGGGTGCAACCTCCGGCGGGGCAATGGATGCCTCGAACCTTTTAAAACCCTCCTTATCCAGCGGACAACTACGTTGTATCGGGTCAACCACCTATAAGGAATACCGCAATCATTTTGAAAAAGACCGCGCCCTCGTCCGGCGGTTTCAGAAGATTGACGTTTACGAACCGACCCTTGATGAAACAATCGAGATCCTCAAAGGCCTGCGTCCTTACTACCAGGATCATCACGGCGTCGAATATACAGACGAAGCGATTAAAGCCGCGGTTGAGCTTTCTGCCAAATATATTGGCGACCGCAAACTGCCCGATAAAGCGATCGACATTATTGATGAAGTTGGCGCGGCGCAAATGCTGGTGCCGGAAGACAAGCGCAAAAAAATTATTGATCTTGATGACATCGAAAAAGTTGTCGCCGCAATTGCGCGCATCCCAGCCAAGTCTCTGACCAAGGATGACAAGACCGCGCTTAAAAATCTGGAGCGCGATCTGAAAACCCTTGTCTTTGACCAGGACCCGGCGATTGATATTCTCTGCGATGCGATCAAATTATCCCGCGCCGGACTTCGTGATCCGGACAAGCCAATTGGCTGTTTTTTGTTTTCCGGCCCGACGGGCGTTGGGAAAACCGAAGTCGCCCGTCAGCTCGCCAAAACCATGGGTGTGGAACTGGCCCGCTTCGATATGTCCGAATATATGGAGCGCCACGCCGTGGCCCGCCTGATCGGTTCTCCACCCGGATATGTCGGTTTTGAACAAGGCGGGCTTTTGACAGACAAAGTTGATCAGCAACCACATTGCGTGCTTCTTCTCGATGAAATCGAAAAAGCGCATCCGGATATTTATAACCTGCTCCTGCAAGTGATGGATTACGGCAAGCTGACAGACAATAACGGTAAAACAATTGATTTCCGCAATGTCATTTTGATTATGACGACCAATGCGGGCGCAGCAGAAATGGCCAAGCCGCCAATCGGTTTTGAACGCGAAGTCCGCGTCGGCGAAGATAAAGAAGCTATCAATAAAATGTTCACGCCTGAATTCAGGAACCGCCTTGATGCGATTGTGCCATTCAGTGCGCTTAAACCGGAAACAGTTGTCCGCGTGGTCGATAAATTTGTTGCTCAGTTAGAGGCGCAGCTGACCGAGAAAAACGTAACGATCCGGCTGTCCGACAAAGCCCGCAACTGGCTGGCAGATAAAGGTTATGACCCGGCGATGGGCGCCCGTCCGCTTGGCCGCGTCCTGCAGGAAAAAGTCAAAAAGCCGCTTGCCGAACAACTCCTCTTTGGAGATCTCGCGGGTGGGGGCATTGTGAAAATCGGCGTGAAAGACGATGCACTTGATTTTGAATTTATTCCTGAAGAGCCGGACACTGAAAATAAAAAACAAAAACCGGAAAAAGAAAAAGTGAAATAATATCGGCGTTATTGCTCAAAACAATACAAATTATTAGGACTGCCACAATCCGCGGCGGATTGTGTCCAGCCTGCATTGGTCATGTGATTGCGACCACCCACGGCGGCCTGAAGGGCGTTTGTCGTCCAATCATTACAATGAAGAGCATGCCCTGTACCATTGTATATTGTACCTGTAAATGTCTCAGTATTGAGACTATTACCGTTTTCATCAAGATTAATGGCATGATCGAGATCAGCATCGATTAAATCGGTCCAGCCATTGGCAATAACGGTATCATCCACCAGGATGTAATCATCCGTCGATTTTGTAAATCTCGTATCCGGGCTGGCCGTACTATCGGACAGCCATGCCATGTATGTACCGCCCAGGCCGGCAACCGCGGCCAGATTGTTGCAAATTGTATCGCCCCCTGCAAGACCGCCAAAATTTCCTTCAGTTGTTGTCGATGTCACAAAGACCCGTTTCCCTGCCGCAGCAACATCAACGCCCTGGAATTCCACCTGCCCTCCATTCAGGCGATACACATGACATTTTTCATTTGCCGGGGCGAGTGGATTAGGGTTGTTACCTTTGGGCGTTTCATAGGAAATTTCACTATCTTCACAGCCGCGCAGTTTGAGCCGTTTGAGTGCGGCATTGACCGTATTGGTATATTCCTGACTCGCATAGGCCTGTGCCTGCGCCTCTTCATCACTCATAATCTTTATGCTGGATCGCGATCCAGTCATAATTGCCGCCGTCAGCGCGCCAAAAAGGGCAATCGCCATTAATGCCCAGAGAACGGCATTGCCGGATTGCGAATTAATTTCCATCTTTAGATGGTATCACAAAATGCGTAGTTCACGAAATTTCGAACACACCATCTACTTCAACCGCAAAGCCGGCCGGCAGGGACGGCGCGCTCACCGCAAAGCGGGCATGACGTCCGGCATCCCCTAATGCCTCAACCATTAAGTCGGAAGCGCCATTTAAGACAACAGACTGGTCTGTGAAATCCGGCGCGGAGTTAACAAATCCGCCCAGCTTGACGCAGCGTTTTACCCGGCTCCAGTCACCGCCGGCAGCATCCCTGGCCTGGGCCAGCAGGTTCAGCGCACATTGCGCCGCCGCTTCCTGGCCTTCTTCCACACTTAAATCCACCCCGACCTTGCCTTTATACTCACGCGATCCGCCAATCGGCACCTGCCCGGCGACAAAAACCAGATTGCCACTCACCACATAAGGCACATAATTAAACAAAGCCTCAGGAGCTTCGGGCAGCGTATAGCCTTTTGCGGCCAGCTTTTCTTCAATAGATGTCATAATTTTTTCCTGCTCCTGTCTTTAAACTTGATTGCCTCCCGCTTTTACGTCATTTTTAAGCATCTGAAAAGTGGAGCGAAAAAAATGGGTCTCTTTAGTTTTCTTGGTGTTCTGTCCCCGGTTCATATCCGTTTTGTGACGCTCTTTAGCCGTTCAAAGAAAATCGGGCAGGATTCTTACGGCAACCGCTATTACGAAGCGCCCGCGCGCAAAGGCTATAACCATCCGCGCCGCTGGGTCGTTTATAAAGGCGCACCCGAAGCCACAAAAGTCCCGCCGGAATGGCATGGCTGGCTCCACCATCAAATGGAAAGCCCGCCGGGCGAATCCTCTTTCCGGCGCAAATGGCAAAAGCCGCACCAACCGAATTTAACCGGAACCGATCAGGCTTACCGGCCACCGGGACATCTTCTCTCCGGCGGGCAGCGGGATAAAGCCACCGGCGATTACGAAGCCTGGCAACCGGAATAAAATTAAGGAGTATATATAAGGAGTACATATTATGAAGCATAATGTAATTGAAACAGGACTTGGCGCGGTTGTGATTGCCGTCGCCCTGGTCTTTCTGGTCTTTAGCTATTCAACGGCCAATGTCGGGGCGGTGAAAGGCTATGAAGTCACGGCCAACTTTTCGGGAATTGGCGGACTTGGCATTGGAGATGATGTTCAGATCAGCGGCGTGAAAGTCGGTTCTGTGGCCAAAATTGATCTCGATCCGCAAAGCTACCTTGCGCGCGTGACAATGAGTATTGAATCTGATGTCCAGATCCCGGATGACACGGCCGCCTTCATCAGCAGTCAAAGTCTTCTGGGCGGCAAATATATGGCGCTTGAACCGGGCGCCTCTGAAGAGATGCTTCCGCCCGGCGGACGCATTTTATTTACGCAGGCACCGCAAAATCTGGAACAGCTTCTCGGCAAATTCATCTTCTCCCTGCAGGACGATGACGACAAAGATGAAAAAGAAGAGCCGGGTGAAGCTGATCTCTAATGAAAAACAGGTTTAAATTCTTTTCCTTTTTCCTCCCGGCTTTGGCCGGGATGGTTTTATGCGCCGCGCCCGTGCGCGCCATGATGGAAGACTATCCAAAGGTCGTTTTGAAAGGACTTGATAAATCCACCGCACGGACAACAACGCTCGAAGCCAAAGTCGGCGAAACTTTCCAATACGGCCCCTTGCATATCCGCATTCAGGCCTGCCGAAAAAACCCGCCGATCGAAACACCCGAAAGCGCTGCCTTTATCCAGATCTGGGAAGTTCCGCCGGAAACGGGAAAATCAGAATGGGTGTTTTCAGGCTGGATGTTTGCCTCTTCCCCGGCACTCTCAGCCATGGACCACCCGGTTTATGATATCTGGGTGATTGACTGCGCAGGAAAAGAACCTGAAAAGGCCGAAAAGACGGCAGAGCAGGAAACGACAGAGGCTGAAGACAAACCAGCGGATCAGGCTGATGAAACGACTGACCAGGAAGGCCTGAATACCGCCGAACCAACTGAAGAATCAGAAGAAATAAAACCAGATCAATAAGTTATCAACATCACCCTGCCCGCTCCCTTCTCTCATTTTTTGTTTGACATAATATCTTTCCTGGGGTAAGTTCTTCCTCATGGTAGAAAACGATACTTTGACTGAAATCCTAAATCAAAAGAGCGGCGGGGATATTAACCTCCGCGACTGCGATGATGACAGCATCCGCAGACTTACTGACGATCTTGTTAAAGATCCTGAAGACATTCGGGACACAGTAGAAATACTTCTGTTTACATTAAGAGATACACAAAGGCAGCTTGATATAGCTAACCTCAAGGCCTACAAGGATCAGTTAACAGGTTTGTATAATTCACGCTTTTATGAAGAGTTCATGCAAAAGGAAGTTGAGCGCGTAAAGCGCTATAAGACTGGCTTAAGTATAATCTATATTGACTTTGACGACTTCAGCAACATTAACAGCACATACGGACATGATGGAGGTGACGAAGCATTACGCGATATTGCTCACGTATCAGAAGAAGTAGGTCGTATATCTGATATTTGGGTCCGTAAAGGCGGAGACGAGTTTATAATTATTTTAGTTGAAACGGATGCAGAAGGTGCACAAGACGCACTAAAAAGATACCAAGAAATTTTCAGCTCCCGATCTGTTCCATATGAAGGAAAAACAATTGAATATAGTGCAAGCCTTGGCCTTGCCATTTTTAATCGTAAAACAATGCAAACAGCTAAAGATCTGGAAATTGCTGCAGATACAGAGATGTATAGAGTGAAAGAATCTTCACAAGCACAGCGTAATCTCGATACCAGCGGACCAAAACCCGCACCATAATTATCAATCATCCATCTGATAAATATTCTTTGATCAAATCGCGTTCACTCACCGGCGGATCTGAAAGTAAAAAATCACATTTTTTTTGCATCACGGTTTTGATTTTTTCTTCATAGTCTTTTTGCGGCACTTCATAAACACCGAATTGTTCAAGATGCGGATTAATAAATTGCGTGTCGAGAATGTCAAAGCCAGCTTTTGAAAGCCGCGCACAGAGATGGACCAGCGCAATCTTGCTCGCATCCGTAGAACGGGTGGCCATGCTTTCCCCGCAAAAAACACCACCCAGCGCCAGCCCGTATAATCCACCGGCCAGTTCTTCCGTGCCGTCTTCGGTGTCTGCCCAGCATTCAACCGAATGCGCAAACCCCATCTCATACAACTCCACGAAGACATCACGGATCGGCTTGTTGATCCATGTGCTGGCGCGCCCGTCTGCTTTTTCTGCGCAAAGATCAATCACGGCGGGGAAATCTTCATCAACACTAACGCGGTAAGGCATTTGCTTAAGCGTTTTTCTAAGGCGACGTGGAATATGAAGGTTATCAATGGAAAGTTGGCCGCGATGTTCGGGTTTATAAAAATTGAAAAAAACACTCTCCGCGCTTTCCGCCATCGGGAAAATCCCTTCGCGGTAAGCCTGTAAAATCAATTCCGGTGTGGCCTCGGTATACATTCCTGTTGATTTACCACGAAGACACCAAGACACCAAGATTGCTTAACCGGATTTTCCGGCCCTTTGCCTGTCCTTTTGAAGAAAGTCGACAAAAGATAAAAAATACTCCTGAACATCGGGTGGCAAACCCCTAAACAGTTTTAATAAACGACTCTCGTTTGTATTCAATTCCACATGTTCAAACCCTGCGCATAAGCCCAATTCTCTTTCAAAATTATCTTTTTCATTACTCATTTTTCGTACCCTTTTTATTTCAAGATAACGTGGTAACACCACGTGTTACACGCAACATACTTCGTGCATCTTTGTAAAACAAGTTTAAAAACGGCTTTTCAAAAATGTCTTTAAAAGATTCTATTGGTCAGGCGATCAGTTCTACACGTGATAAAAAAGGAATGACGCAAGAACAGCTTTCCGGTACGGCAGGCATTTCAAACAGGTTTTTGCAAAACCTTGAAGCCGGAGAACACTCCCCGTCTTTTGCAACGCTTTTCAAACTTTCCCGCGCGTTAAAAGTAACGCCGGATGAACTGATCCTGCCAGCTTGGAAAAAATGGCTTAAAAATCCAAAAGATATTTAAAGAACGGAGTTACCGCTCCGCCAGCTGATGCTCAAGCCAGTGAATGGTGTAATTTCCACTGACAAAATCGTCCTGCTGGATAATCCAGAGATGCAAAGGTAAGGTAGTCTTAACCCCGTCAACCACCGTTTCAACGATCGCCCGGCGCAGACGGCGCAAACATTCCTCACGGTTGCGGCCATGAACGATCAGTTTTCCGACCATGGAATCGTAATAAGGCGGAATGGAATAGCCGCCGTAAATCGCCGAATCAAACCGTACGCCAAGCCCGCCCGGCGCATGGAACTGGGTAATTTTTCCGGGCGAGGGAATAAATGTATCCGGATCTTCGGCGTTAATACGGATTTCAATCGCATGACCGCGGAAGCGGATCCGGTCTTTTTTGATCGATAAAGGTTCGCCCGCCGCAACACGGATTTGCTCGGCGATCAAATCAATCCCGGTAATCATTTCCGTCACCGGGTGCTCCACCTGGATCCGTGTATTCATTTCCATGAAGTAAAATTCACCGTCTTCATAAAGAAACTCGATTGTGCCCGCGCCGACATATCCCATCTTGCGGATGACATCGGCCGCCAGCGTTCCGATCGCATCACGCTCTTCATCTTTTAAAATCGGCGAGGGCGCTTCTTCGACCAGTTTTTGGTGACGGCGCTGAATGGAGCAATCCCGCTCGCCCAAATGAATCGCATTGCCGTGTTTATCGCCAAAAATCTGGATTTCAATATGGCGCGGTTTTTCGAGATATTTTTCCAGGTAAACCGTATCATCGCCGAAATTGGCTTTTGCTTCGCGCCGCGCGGTTTGATAAGCCTCTTCAAAGGCGCCCTCTTCGCGCACAACCTGCATGCCTTTGCCGCCGCCGCCGGAGGCGGCCTTAATCAAAACCGGAAAGCCGGCTTCTTTTGCAAATTCCAGACCTTCTTCATAGGTTTCCATCGCCCCGTCAGAGCCGGGAACAACCGGCAGACCAAGCTCTTTCACCGTTTGCTTGGCGGTCACCTTGTCACCCATCTTTTCGATATGCTCAGGCTTCGGCCCGATAAAAGTAAAACCATGCTCTTCAATCATGCGCGCAAACTGCGCATTTTCAGATAAGAACCCATAGCCCGGGTGAATCGCATCCGCGCCGGTGACTGCGGCTGCGGTTAGGATAGAGGGAATATTCAGATAGCTGTCTTTGGCCTGCGGCGGACCAATACAAACAGATTCGTCAGCCAGACGCACCGCCATCGAGTTCGCATCCGCCGTTGAATGCACTGCGACACTTTCAATGCCCATCTCGCGGCACGCCCGGATAATCCGGAGAGCGATCTCTCCACGGTTTGCAATTAAAATCTTCTTAAACATTATTTAACCACCGATGAACACAGATAAACACGGATGACGGAAAAAGAGATTTAAAGATATGATCTGTGTGCATCTGTGTTTATCTGTGGTTCAAAAACTATTCAATAACAAAAAGCACATCCCCGAATTCAACCGGCTGACCATTTTCAACCAGAACCTGAGTAATGGTTCCACTCTTATGCGCCTTGATCGGATTCATCACTTTCATGGCTTCGATAATGAGAAGCGTATCACCCTCGGAAACGCTATCGCCCTTGGAGACAAAATTCGGCGCGCCCGGTTCAGGGGCCGCATAAGCTGTCCCAACCATGGGCGAAGTTACCGCGCCCGGATGATCACCGGTGACATTCCCAGGCGCTTCGGTGCTGGCGGCCTGCGGTGTGGTCGGATCGGAGGGCATAGAGACCGGCGCAGCAGGTACAGCCGCGGCAACAGGAATGGCCCCACCGCCTTTACTGACCCGGATTACCTGATCGCCTTCGGCAACCTCGATTTCATTTAGGTCCGTCTCGTCCAGCAATTTGGCGAGGTCCTTAATCGCTTTTTTATCTATTTTCATAAGAATACCACTCTTGCTTATTTCAAACGTGTTTAGACAAGAATAGGGAAAAAGTCAAAAGGATCAGGAACAATCAGGAGGCAATAGAAGCCAGCGCCTTTAGCGCCTGAGCATAGCCTTCAGCGCCCTGTCCTTTAATGACCCTGGCGGCAATCGGCTCAATATAGGAAAAATGGCGGAAATCCTCGCGTTCCTGCGGATCAGACAGGTGAACCTCAATGACCGGACAGGAGAGAAGTTTGAGCGCATCATGCAGGGCAACCGACGTATGGGTATAACCGGCCGCATTGATAACCAGCCCGTCAATCTGATCCACTGCGTCCTGGATCCATGTCACAAGTTCGCCCTCATGGTTGGATTGGCGAAAAGCAATCTCCATCTCTAAAGACGCCGCCTGATCCCGGCAAAGCTTTTCAATATCGGCCAGTGTCTGGTCACCGTAAATCTCTGGCTCACGCTGACCAAGCATGTTCAGGTTCGGACCATTTAAGATTAACACTTTAATGGACATGCACACCCGCACCCGGTTTGACAATTTTTACCTGCACAGTTTTCATGCCGCTCTTTTCAAAAACAAGCCTTAAGTCAAAAACCTCACCCAGCGTTAAAGGCTGTTTTAATTTAATCAGCATAATATGAAGACCCTTGGGCTCAAGAATGGCCTGATCGCCCATAGCAATATCAATCCCGCGGATCTTACGCATCATCATCATACCATCATCCGGATCGATATAATTTTCATGGATCTCTGTAATCTCGGCAATATCGGACTGTGCGTCGATCAACCGGTCATCTTCTTTCAGGTTATTTTCAATCACCATAAAGGCCGCGCCGGTTTTCGCGCCCGGCGCTGTGGCAAACGCATAAACATCCGTAATCTTAATCTCTTCCGGTTTTTGTTCAAAACATCCGCTCAACATGAGCGCCGGGATAAAAACCAAAAACATTAGAAAAAATTTCATAGGGCGCGTTCCAATATTTTATTCAAGTTCTTCAACCAGCCTGACAAGATCACTGGCGGTTGGCATTTTGGCAAAGCTCCGGATCAGGGTTTTGCCGATGAATAGGCTCGGCGTTGAATAAATCCCGTTGCTTTGTGCATCGTCAATATTGTCCTGAAGAATGGCTTTCACCTCTTCGCCATCACTATCTGCAATCAACCGGTCATAATCAAGATCATATAAAGTTGCCGTCTCGCGAATATATTGATCGGTAATTTCATTCGGATTGGCGAGAAACGCATCATGGAATTCCCAGTAAGCCCCCTGAAGACCAGCAGCAATCGCAACCCGCGCCAGGCGATCAGAAGACTCGCCCATCACAGGATAAGGCCGGGCGATGTAACGGATATCCGGACGGATCCCGAGAAAATCTTTCAAAGGTTGATTGAGCTTTTTACAAAACGGACAGTTAAAATCCAGAAACTCGACAATTACCAACTCTGCCTTTTCAGGGCCCCGCGTCAGAAAATCTGCCTCAACCGAAACCACTTTCGCATTCATACGAGAAAAGCGGATAATCTCAAACGACGCATACAGGGTCAGCAAGGCCAGAATGACAATAAAGATACGGTATGTCATCGACACGCGGCTCATTTGATATCTCCCCTGACTTTCTTTTTTAGTCTATTCGTCTGCTTTATCTTTTTCACGTACCGACGCAATTGCTTCCTGCATTCTTTCATAGTCAAGATAGCCGCGCACCGGCATTGTATTGATCAGGAATCCGGGCGTCCCGGTAAACCCGATACTGGCGGCTTTTTCTTTGTTATCTTCAAGAAACTCGGCCACATCTATCATGTCTTTTTCTTTTTTACCTTTTTTAACGTCCAGACCGGCTTTTTTGGCAATCTTCTCAAGCTCTTCGGAATTGAGCTGGCCGTTAAAATTCATAGCGGCCTGATGATATTCAAAATATTTTCCCTGGCGCGCCGCAACGACGCCCCACTGGGAGGCTTCCTGGGAAGAGGGACCCAGGATCGGCATTTCAATAAAAGTGACATAGACCTGTTTATCGTCTTCTAGAATCTTCATCACTTCTTCAAAAGCTTTTTTGCAATAACCGCAATTATAATCAAAAAATTCAATAATATGGACATCGCCATCCGGATTACCGACGGAATATGCGTCTAGTTCTTTCGGCAGGTTTTTAATATAAGCGGCAATCTTTTCATCCTGCTCAGCCTGCGCTTCTTCTTCCTGGGCGATCCGGTAAGCTTCAATACTGTCAATCATGGTTTGCGGATTTTCCATGATCGCCTCTTTGACAATCTCTTTAATCTCGGCGCGCTGCTCATCGGTAAAACCTTCAGCGACGGCTACCATTGGAAGAAAAGTAAGTGCAGTTACAAACATGAAAAATCGGATCACGGGCTTCAGCTCCTTGTTATGTGATGTTTTAAAATCTTAAAGGTTACTCTAACGGAAACTTCTCCAGTTTAACAGTTATTCGCAAATCCACGCAAAAGAGTTACGAAAACTATTTTTTATTATTTTCAATATAAGCGAGAACATCCTTGGCTTTCAGCCAGTCGCGGCTGCCCTGCGGCAATTTTTGAAGGGCCGCTTCTGCCTGTGACTTGGCATAAGGGAACTTCCGCTGAAGCAAAGCTTCTTCCGCCAGGTGAAGGCGCACCTGCCCATCTTCACCAAGCCGCCCGTAAGCGGTTGCGAGCAGCCGGTGAATACGTGCAGAGCGCGGCTCTTCGCGCAGCGCGATTTCCAGATTTGAAATCGCTTTCTTTAAAAGCGGGCCATTATTCTGCCCCGCCGCTTCAATCTGGGCATGCGCCAGCGCGGTGCGGATCAGCCCGGCTTTGGGCTCTAAATCAACGGCCTTTTGATAGACAGGAACGGCTTCTTTCACCCGGCCAAAATCGGTCAGCATCTGGGCTTTAAGCTCATAGTTATAGGGATTATTCGGCGCGGCAGCGATGAGCTGATCCGCCAGAGACAAAGCCTGGCTCACATGGTTTTGCCGGTATGCCGCCAGCGCCCGCGCCGTTTGGGCAGAAACAGATTTATCACTGTCATTATAAACCCACGGCACTTGCTGCGGAGAAATATACCCGGTCAGCTTGGCTTTCATTATTTTGTGCTGGCGGATCCAGTCTTCGGGAAGCGGCGTATTATAATGCGCTGATTTGGCCGCGCCCGCTGCGATTGAATCAATCCGTGTCTGGGTCAGCGGGTGGGTCCGCACATATTCATCCTGACGGCTTGCCGGCAGGGCTTCCTGATCGCCGAGTTTTTGCATGAATGTTAAAAGTCCTTTGGCACTCATCCCGGCCCGGTCCAGTGCCGTGAGCGCATATTGATCTGCGCTGGCTTCGTAAGCCCTGGCCGTTGATAAAAATTTCCGCTGCGCCATTGAGCTGGCCCCGGTACCGATCGTCCCGCTCGCCGCGCCTTCCCCGGTGGCCAGCGCCGCGCCGATCCCGATAATCATACCCAGGATAGATTCGTAAGAGGCGTGCTCCATCGCTTCACGCGCACGCACCAGGTGACCCCCGGCAATATGGCCGAGCTCGTGCGCCATGACCCCGATCAGCTCATCCGGCCCGTCAGTCTTTTCAAGCAGGCCGGTATAAAAGAAAATATTCGACCCGCCAGCCACAAACGCATTCACATCCGGGCTTTGCACAATAATGATTTTAACCTGCGAGGGATCCATCCCCGCCGCCTTGAAAATCGGCGCAAACCATTCGGCCATATAATTTTCAATCTCGGTATCGCGGATCACGCTTTGCGCATGTGCAGGCAAAGCCGCAAAAACGGTAAAAGCTGCGCACAGGATTAAAAAGCGGATATATTTCATAGATATAGTCCTAGCATGAACGGGCCAAGAGGTAATATAGTTTAAATATGGAGATTTTCTATGCATCGCTGAACTGGCTTGATTTGCTCTGGATTCCCGCCGCGCTGATCGCGCTGCATGAAGGTCAGCGCCTGAAAGCCGTCCTTTTTGTGCTGGCCTGCGCGATCATGCTGCGCCTGCAAATTCAGTTAATGGAAGAGGTCGGTTATCCGGACGGGTTTCTCGGTCTGATGAGCACGGACCTGTATACACGCGGCCTGATTACCTACAGCGTCTTTATCCTGCTGTTTTTTCTGCTCTCTTACTTCTCCCCCCGCGTGAACCAGTTTGTTTTTGTCGCCGCCTCCATCTCAACCTTCATCGGCGCCTTTTGCGTTTCCCTTGGAATTATGGCGCTTTAGAATATTTCGCCGCGTAACGGCAAACATTTGAACCACGACGGCCACAAAAGGCACGACGAATAAATAAAAATTCTAAAGCCATTGTGTGCGTTGTGTGCGTTGTGGTTAAATATATTTATGTCACGCAAAACCGTCAGAGACCCCAAAACCAAAGTCAAAACCGCGCGCGGGCGGAAAAATTCCTCCACGCGCTGGCTGGATCGTCAACTCAACGATCCCTATGTCGCCAAAGCACAGGTTGAAGGCTATCGCTCCCGCGCCGCTTTCAAACTTTTGGAGATCGATGAGAAAACGCAAATCTTAAAACCTGACCTGACCGTTTTGGATCTCGGCGCCGCGCCCGGTGGCTGGTCACAAATTGCCGCAGGCAAAGGCTGTAAAGTCCTGGCGCTTGATATCCTCGATATGGATGAACTGCCCGGCGTGACGTTTTTCAAGCTCGACTTTATGGATGACAAAGCCCCTGAAATTTTGCTCGACGCTCTGGGCGGCGCCGGCGTGGATGTCGTCCTGTCTGATCTTGCGCCCAATACAACGGGCCATAAAAATACCGATCATTTACGCATTCTCGCTTTGGTCGAGGCGGCCTATGATTTTGCCACCGAAGTCCTGAAACCCGGCGGCGTGTTTCTCGCCAAAGTCCGCCAGGGCGGCACGGAAGGCGAGCTGCTCGCCCGGATGAAAAAGGATTTCACCAAAATCAAACACATCAAACCCCCCTCGTCCCGCAAGGAAAGCCCGGAAACCTTTGTCATTGCGCAGGGGTTTAGGGCGAACGAGGCTTAAGCCCGTTTTCCAATGATTTAAAGAAAATTTCTGATGGTCCTTCTACCCAACTTTCAAGATGAAAATCTTCTGGTCCTAAGTTATAATAAAAAGAACCATTAGGGTCCCTTAAGGTATTTAAGCGCTCTATTGCCGCAAGAAAACCTTCAAAATACTCATACTGGCTACATGGACCCCTAACACATGTTGGAAGACCTCTTCTATCTACACCATCTGAGTTGAAATCATAAACAATCGTACGTGGGCTAAGTTGGTCCATAAGAGATTTTACATTGCGACTTGTATGACTATTAAACGCATCGAAACTATCTCTTCTTTTTAAGCCTTCAAATATATCAGATCCAAAAAGTCTACTGTAATGTCCGTAGTAATCGTCTTTACGAGCAAAAGCAAAAGGAGAATATGTTTGTAGGGTACGTTCGTCACGACTTTCATTTTCTTCTGAAAGTACAAAATAATTAAATTCGGCAGGCCAGTGCCATTCTTGAAAACTGTATATCGTTGATATAGCCTCGCTTGTACCCCAATAGAGAGCGTTATTAGATCCAACAAGACGAGAATCCGACAAGAAATATAGTGTTTTTAAAACTTCTTCAGTAAGCCCATATTCATTGACAATAGCCGATGTCGCAAAAGCATCTGCATTAGGCTCATCTGCGCCTACAGTATGTGCAATTTCGTGATACCGGATGAAATCTTCAAAAATTATATCGCTAATGCCATGATTTTGACTAATCTCTTCAATTGGTATTTCCGTCCACTGTGAAACCCACTCCCGCGCATTTAATGAAGTATCCGCATCTATAATGATTGAAGCTTTATCTCCAACAATCCACGCTGCAGGTTGAAACACAGCTTGATTATTAAGCAATCTTTGAAGAATATTTGCGCGCGAAGCTGGTTGAAAGAAAAAAGAATATCCATAGACCTGGAGCTTATGATCTACGTATTCGGTAACAATTTCGGGATATTGACTTATTTCAACATCATCATTTTGTCCAAGCCCTTCTCTTGCTCGAATAAAGTCCCTTATTTCTGAGATATCTATAATATAAACATCTTTTGTTTTCTCTACAGGCTCTTGAGACATACTCTGTCTGTCTTGAAAAGAGATGGTCAGATTCGGCTGAATTTGGGGCAGATAGACTTCTTCTTCAGTAACAGAAGCATTATCTGGTTTTGAATCATCATCTTCTGGCAGACAAGATGCTAAAGGAACCACAATTACGCCAGCAACGACCGCATTAAACGCACCTGAAGCTACTTTTTGGTAAATACCCATAATTCGTATTTCTTTAAATGTTTTTTCATAAGAAATCAATCCTTTACAATTGCCAAAAAACCCGTATAACTGCCCTGCAAATTACCTGAATTTTTGGCCCGCAGGAGATTTGCCGATGCCTCTTAAGAAAACAGCCCCCAGATCCGCAGAACATATCCGCGAAGCGCTGACCTTCGATGACGTGCTTTTGGTTCCCGGCGCTTCGGATGTCCTGCCCGATGCGGTCGATACAAGCGCGCAGCTGACCAAAACCATCCGCCTGAATATTCCACTCCTCTCTTCAGCCATGGACACGGTGACCGAAGCGGAAATGGCCATTGCCATGGCCCAGCATGGCGGGCTTGGCATCATTCACCGCAATATGAGCATCGAGGCGCAGGCCGAGCAGGTCCGGCGCGTGAAACGTTTTGAAAGCGGCATGGTGGTCAACCCGATTACGATTGCACCTGATGCCACGCTCGGCGAAGCGCTTGAGATCATGTCCCATCATAATATCTCCGGCATTCCTGTGACCGAGCAAAGCGGAAAGCTGGTCGGCATCTTAACCAACCGCGATGTCCGTTTTGCCGAAAACCCGGAGCAGCCGGTGCGCGAGCTGATGACCTCTGACAATCTCGTCAAGGTTTACAATACGGTCGATAAGGATGAAGCGCGTAAATTACTGCACAAAAACCGGATCGAAAAGCTTTTAGTGGTAGATGACAACGAAAACTGTACCGGCCTGGTCACGGTGAAGGATATTGAGAAAGCGCAAAAATTCCCCAATGCCTGTAAGGATGAAAAAGACCGCCTGCGCGTTGGCGCAGCGATCGGCACGGGCGCATCTAATATAGAGCGCGCCGAAGCACTCGCCGCCGCAGAGCTTGATGTCATCGTTGTCGATACCGCGCATGGTCATTCCAAAGGCGTGATTAATATGGTTGAGCATGTCCGCAAGCTGGCCTCAAATAACATGCAGATTATTGCCGGAAATATTGCGACAGGTGAAGCCGCCAAAGCGTTGATCAATGCCGGTGCGGATGCCGTCAAAGTCGGGATCGGCCCGGGCTCAATCTGCACAACGCGCATTGTCGCCGGGGTCGGTGTGCCACAGCTCACGGCCATTATGGATGTCGCCGAAGAGGCGGCCAAACACGGCGTACCGGTCATTGCCGATGGCGGGATTAAATATTCCGGTGATTACGCCAAGGCCATTGCGGCCGGCGCGGATATTGCAATGATGGGCTCGGCCTTTGCCGGTACAGATGAAGCGCCCGGCGAAATTATTCTCTATCAGGGTAGATCGTACAAATCCTACCGCGGCATGGGCTCTGTCGGCGCGATGGTCAAAGGCTCTGCCGACCGCTATTTCCAGGGTAATGTTGATGAAAGCAATAAACTTGTGCCGGAAGGGATTGAAGGCCGGGTCCCCTATAAAGGTGCCGTCGGCGCTGTCATTCACCAGATGGTCGGCGGCCTGCGCGCCGCGATGGGATATACAGGCTGCGCCGATATTCCGGAGATGAAATCAAAAGCGCAGTTTGTCCGCATGACCGGCGCTGGCTTCAAGGAAAGCCACGCGCACAACATCACCATCACCCGCGAAGCACCGAATTACCGGACGGAAAATTAAAAGGAAAACAAACCACGACGCACACGACGATCACAACGGATATGTTTTTTAAAAACGTTGTGCACGTTGTGTGCGTTGTGGTTCAAAAAGTTATAATGAAAACTGCTACAATAGACGATGCTCCAATTTTGGCCACGATCCATGTTCCAGCCGAAGAAAAAGCCTATGCGGGAATAGTCGATGCGGATTACCTCGCCGGAAAAACAATAGAGGACTATACCGAAAAATGGACCGGCTGGATGAGTGATCCGGACAATCCGGTGACGGTGGCGATCTCTTATGAGGGCGATACACCTGCCGGGTTTATTTGCTGGGGGCCTTTACGGACCCCGCCACCGGGCACATCGAAAATCCGTCCCGCCTATCCGGCGGAAATTTACGCGATTCATGTCCATCCTGATTTTTGGAAGCAAGGACACGGACGCGCTTTGATGGCTCACGCCGCGCAGGAAATTAAAGCGGCAAAGCAAAACGCATTCTGCCTTTGGGTTTTGGAGAAAAATCAAACGGCGCGCGGCTTTTACGACAAATTAGAGGGCCGGCGCCTTGGTAAACGCATGATCGAGGCCGGCCCCACGCAAGTCCGGGAGCTGTGTTACGGCTGGCGGGATATTTCCATACTGATCTAACAATCTCTCTTGCTTTTTTGCGCGGCTGCGCAATACTGCGCCTAACCAACCACCTTAAGGAGAATGAAATGACAAAATATTTGATGATGCTGGTTGCCGCGATGCTTTTTGCTGCCGCGCCTGTTGCAGGTGATGCAAAAGCTGAAGACGGCTACGGCTACGGGGCGAAAGCTGCCGCCGAACAAGCGGAAGAAGCAGCTGAAGGGGCCGTTGAAGAAGCTCAGGAGTCCACTGAAGAAGCGACTGAGGAAGCAGTTGAGGAAGCCCAGGAATCCGCTGAAGAAGCGACTGAGGAAGCCACTGAAAAAGCTGAAGAGCATGCAGAAGAACATGGCGACGATCACGACCATGACGATGACCATGATGATGATGAACACGAAAAAGATCATGACCATGACCATGATCACGAGTAATCTTCTTTAAACTTTTTTGAAAAAGCCCGGCAACAGACCGGGCTTTTCTTTTGAGAAAAGCACAGGTAAAACCCTCGCATGAAACAAGCCGCACGTATTCAAACCGCGATTGATATTCTGGAGAAAATCAATCACAGCAAAATCCCGATGGATAATACGATCCGGGATTTTATGGTCCATCGCCGCTATATCGGATCGAAAGACCGTGCCGCAATTGTTGAACGTGTCTACGGGATTGTGCGCCATCAGGCCCGGCTCAGCTGGCTTTTGGAGCAATCGGGCGTCGAGCTCAGTCCCCGGAATTTCGTGATTGCTGACCTGTCCTGGCACGGGCAGGATATGACCAATCTTTTTACCGGCGAAAAACATGCGCCGGAACCTTTAACTGACGACGAAAAAAACTGGGCAAAAAAACTTATCGAACATAGCAAAATGCCTGTCGCTGTTCAGGTTGAATGTCCGGACTGGGCAGAAGACAAATTACGCGGCCTTTACGGCGATGAGTTTGAACGCCAGCTCCGCGCCATGCAGGACGCCGCGCCGCTGGATCTGCGGGTCAATACCCTCAAAGGCTCGCGCGAAGAGGCGCAAAATCTTCTGGCCGCGCAGGAGGTCACAACCGAAAAAACACCCTACTCTCCCTGGGGCCTGCGGGTTCAGGGCAAAGCTTTTATGAGCGCGACCAAAGCCTTTTCCAAGGGGCTGGTCGAAATTCAGGATGAAGGCTCACAGCTCATTGCCCTTGCCTGTGGGGCGCAGCCCGGGCCTTCGCCGCGCCGTAGCGGCTTCGACCGCGCAGGCGGGATGCGTGTTCTGGATTACTGCGCCGGGGCAGGCGGCAAAACGCTTGGCATTGCCGCATTGATGGAAAATAAGGGCAATATTGTTGCCATGGATATTGATACGCGCCGCCTGATGAAGGGTAAAAGCCGTTACCGCAAAGCCGGTGTCCATAATGTTGAAATGCGCGCGCTTGAAGAGGAGAAAAACCGCAAATGGCTGCGCCGGCAAAAAGAAACCATGGATGTTGTTCTGGTCGATGCGCCCTGCTCTTCCTCCGGCACATGGCGGCGCAACCCGGATCTACGCTGGCGGCAGTACGGCCCGGCGCTTGAAGACATCATCGAAATGCAGACCGATATTCTGGAGCGCGTGGCCGATAAAGTGAAACCGGGTGGGCGTCTGGTTTATGCAACCTGCTCTTTATTCCGTGAGGAAAACGAGAATCAAATCGATCTTTTCTTAAAAAATCACCCGGACTATAAAATTCTGCCGCTTCAGGAGATCTGGCCTGAAAAGAGCGCTCCACCCTGTGAAGGCCCTTATTTACGTCTTTCCCCGGCAGATCATGGAACAGACGGTTTTTTTACTGCGATTCTTCAAAAACAATAAAAATACTTGACAAAATATTCTTTATACCAACTATATAAATCTATATAGTTGGTAATAACCATTAATAAACGGGGTACAAATATGTATATCAAATCTCTTTCCGGCAATATTCTTTTTGAAGGCTCTTTTAAAACGCTTCGCCGCTGCGTTGAAGCGGCTATTTCTGATAAAGTTGATTTGGCTGATGCTAATTTACGCGGCGCCAATTTACGCTACGGCAAGCTGGATGAAGCGTCTTTAAACGGCGCCTGCCTATGGGGCGCTGATCTGACCCATGCGGATTGCGCAGGATCTACCATGAAAAAAACAGACTTCCGCGCAACAAATCTAAAGGATGCCTGCCTGGCCGAAAGTGATTTGAGTGATGCAGATTTCCGCGGCAGTTATTTTGAAAACACAATTATCCGCGCGGCTATTTTTGATCGCGCCCAATTTTCCTGCCCGTCGGTTTTCTCTTGTGATTTCAGTGAAGCAAAACATTTTAACGATGCCATTTACTGGCATTTAGGGGAAACCGCCTGTGCCCTACCAGCAAAGCCGGGTATTATTCGACCGCCGGTAACTCTGCCGCTTTACAATCATAAATATGAAAGTGAAAACGGCGCCTTTGCAAAATGCAAAACTTTATAACCCAAAGATACTGCGGGATACAGCCTGATCTTAAGATCTCGTTAAAGATTGTCTGCGATAGATCTTTATCACGCAAAACAATCATAATTTGTAGATAAGGAGAATGAAACGATGACGATTGCAAATGACATAGATATGAGGACAGCCCGCAAGGCCGTCATTGCTGAACTTCAGATTTTTGATCTGAAGCAGATGGCAGATCTTGAGCATGTTTACAAACACCGTGCGAAAGCGGCTTTGGAAAACTACCGCAGCTGGAAAAAACTTTATGCCGGCCAGTCCGATATGATGGCACGTCTTTACGGCACACTTGAGGGGCAGGTCCTGCGGCGCCAGGCAGAAGATAGTTGCCGGCTTTACTGGATCTTAAGACAGGATTTCCGCCGCGCGCTGAAAACCTACCTCGAACAAAATGGCTGTACCCGTACAGCTTCTTTTTAGATCTGAAAAATAACTTTGAAATGTGGGGATGATATTATGATATTTTATTTCAGGCTTGGAACAAATCGTGGTCTTTCAATTGAACTAAATAAAGAGTTTGGTTTTGTACCATTGTATAAAAAAACAAGTTACCGTTGCGAAACTATTTTAGATGTGCCATATACGCAGGTAATTTACACATCAGAGAAATGGTCACCGTTAAGGCGGGCGAAAAAAATTAAGGCAGTGAATGATGACAAAGAAAGCAAATGTAAAACTTCAGAAACTGACGAAACTCCTGGAAGAGCTGACAAAAATTGATCCGGACTTTCCAATCTCTTGGGCGCTTGTGTTCATTGATATTGCGCAAAATGAAGGCTGCGCCCTAAAGGATGTCGCCGAACGGACCGGGATTTCTATGTCTGTGATGTCCCGGACGATCGGGGCGCTGTCCAATGCACGGCGGATGGGAAAACCTTACGGGCTTGTCCTGGTCAAACATGCCAGGGATGATAAACGCCGCAAGGAACTTTTCCTTAGCGCCAAAGGCAAAAAACTGATCGACGCGCTCAAAAAGAAAATTTAAAAAAAGCCCGCCAGAGAGCGGGCTTTTTAACAAATGGGCTTTTATTTTAAAATTGCAATCAACGCAGGGCTGTTTTAAATAAAACCATGACAAATACAGCGACAGATTTTATTCCCCGTCCCAAGGAAACGCACGACCATATCCTGATTTTGGATTTCGGCTCGCAAGTCACCCAGCTCATTGCCCGCCGGCTGCGGGAAAGCGGCGTCTACTGTGAGATCTGGCCGTTTAATGACGCCTCCCGCGCCCGTGTTGAAGCCTTTCACCCGCGTGGTATTATTCTTTCCGGTGGCCCGTGCAGCGTCCTTGATAAAGACAGCCCCCACGCCCCGGACTTTATCTATGAGATGGGCATTCCCTTACTTGGCATTTGTTATGGCCAGCAAACCATGGTTCAGCAGCTTGGCGGTATTGTTGAAGCCGGCGATAGCCGTGAATTTGGCCGCGCGTACGTAGACGTACTGGACGATCAAAGTCCGCTCCTGTCGGGCCCATGGGCCAAAGGCGCACATGAGCAGGTCTGGATGAGCCATGGCGATCATGTTGCCCATTTACCCGCTGATTTCCATGTGATCGGCAAATCGGACGGCGCGCCCTATGCGATGATCGCCAATGAAGAAAAGCAATTTTACGGCGTCCAGTTCCACCCGGAAGTTGTGCATACACCGCACGGGCGGGAGCTTTACCGCAACTTCACCCATAATATTTGCGGCTGTAAGGGTGACTGGACGATGAAAGCCTTCCGCGAAGAGCAAATCGAGAAAATCCGCGCGCAGGTTGGCAAAGGCAAGGTCATTTGTGGCCTGTCCGGCGGCGTCGACAGCTCTGTCACCGCAATCCTGCTGCATGAAGCCATTGGCGATCAGCTGACCTGCATTTATGTCGATACCGGCCTGATGCGCGCCGGCGAAAGCGATCAGGTCGTACAGCTCTTCCGGGAGCATTATAATATTCCGCTCATTCATGAAGAAGCAGAAGATCTGTTCCTGGGCGAGCTGGAAGGTGTGACCGACCCCGAAACAAAACGTAAAATTATCGGCAAGCTCTTTATCGATGTGTTTGATAAATGCGCGAAAGAAGTCGGCGATGCCGAGTTCCTGGCCCAAGGGACCCTTTATCCGGATGTCATCGAGTCTGTCTCTTTCACGGGCGGGCCAAGCGTAACGATTAAATCACACCACAATGTCGGCGGCCTGCCGGAAAAAATGAATCTTAAACTCGTTGAGCCGATGCGCGAACTGTTCAAAGACGAAGTGCGCGCCCTGGGCCGTGAGCTTGGCATGCCCGAAGATTTCATCCGCCGTCATCCCTTCCCGGGGCCGGGACTTGCGATCCGCATTCCGGGCGAGATTACGCGTGAAAAAATCGAAATCCTGCGCAAGGCCGATACGATTTATATCGAGGAAATTAAAAATGCTGGGCTCTATGATGCCATCTGGCAGGCCTTTGCTGTGCTGCTGCCTGTCAAAACGGTCGGCGTCATGGGCGATGATCGTACCTATGATTATGTCTGCGCGCTGCGCGCTGTGACTTCCACTGACGGCATGACCGCGGACTACTATCATTTCGATCATGAATTCCTGGGCCGCGTCTCCACGCGCATCATCAATGAAGTGCGCGGCATCAACCGTGTCACCTATGACATCACCTCCAAACCACCGGGGACGATTGAGTGGGAGTGATTATCCTGTGGAGTTCCTAGCTGACATAATCGCTACTTTTATTGGGGCTATGTTAGCGTTCTTTTTCGCTTTGATTTTATTTTTATTTCAAAAAAAATCGGCAGAAGGAAAATTTTTATCCTTCACAATAGCTTATATCACGAGTCAAATTGGCAGATTGTATAGCTTTAAATCTGATATATCCGCCCCTAGAGCCAAGGAAATTTCTGAGATAGAAGGAAAAATTAATAGTCCTGAAGAAAATGTAGGTATACAAGTTAAGGAAATATCTAAAACAATAGTAAATTCTTCACACACAAGCTCATTGATTGATTTAGAAAAGTTGGCTTTTTTAAATGACTTTGATCCAAATATATTCTTGCTCGTTAAAGCTGCTATAGAGGCAGACTACGATGTTAATCATGTGATTCTTACTTGTAATGAAGAGATTTTAAGAAATAGAGATGAGTTTAACTTTCAGAACTTATCTATGTTAATACAGGTAAACAAAACACTTAATGACCAGATAGATTTTTCTCTAGCTATGCTGGAAAAAGCTCAGGAGGAGCTAATAAACTTTTCAAAAATCGAGTTCCAGCCCTTTGTAATCATCAAAAGCATAAAGCTCGGAGAAAAATATAAGGTTTTAAGCCCAACTCTGAAAAACTCTTGGTCTGATGTAAAATATGACCCCAAGTCATTAAACTTAAAGAAAAAAATTTTTACATTTCTAAAAAAACTAATCACTTGTTGGTAAAAAATTCTTATGACCTACGACTCCGCCATTCCTGTTTTGCCCTCTCTGGACATTAAAGCCTCCTGCGACTTCTTTGTCGAAAAGCTCGACTTTGATCTGAATTTCATCTGGCAGGAAGATGAGAGCAGGCCGCCCCCTTATGGCGGCGTGCAGAAAGGGGATGTCCATATTCATTTCATCACCGTTCCGGATAAAAGCATTTGCGCCCAGACTGTCTGCCGCATCTATGTCACCGACATCGAAGACCATTATAAACGCGCGCAGGAGGCCGGGATCGTCCATCCGAACGGTGCGCTCTCCGAAAAGCCGTGGCATGAGATGGAATTTTCCGTGCTTGATCCGCACGGCGTCTGCCTGCATATCGCACAGGAACTCGGCACATCATAAGCTTCAAAAAATTGATCCTTTGAGGACGGGTGATGTTATGAGATCATCCTGAAGATAATAAACCACCCAAACGGGAGCAGGGCATCATGTGGTATGCAGCGATTAAAGCCATTCTTTCAGGGATTATTGTCTCCGCGGTGTCGGAAACGGCAAAGCGCAGCCCGGCCCTTGGCGCTTTAGTCGCCTCCCTGCCGATTATTTCGGTTCTGGGCATGATCTGGCTGTGGAATGATACCCGCGATGCGGACCGTATTGCCGATCACGCCGAGGCGACTTTCTGGCTGGTTTTACCCTCCCTGCCGATGTTTCTCGTTCTCCCGGCGCTTTTGCGCGCAAACATCCATTTTTACTGGTCTTTGGCCCTGTCCTGTCTTTTGACCGTCGCTTTATATTTTATCATGATCTGGATGCTCAAACGTTTTGGTATTGATTTTTAAATGAAGTACCGCCCGGAAATTGATGGTTTGCGCGCCCTGGCCGTGGTGCCGGTGATTTTTTTCCATGCCGGGTTGCCGTTTTTTTCCGGCGGGTTTGTCGGCGTTGATATTTTCTTTGTCATTAGCGGCTATCTGATTACCTCAATCATCCTGTCTGAAATGCAGGCCGGCACATTTACCCTGGCCAGGTTTTACGAACGCCGCGCCCGGCGCATTTTACCGGCGCTTTTTCTCATTCTCTTTTTAAGTTTTATCGCTGCATTCTTCATTCTACGGCCTGTAGACATGAAAGAGTTTTCAGCCAGCATGGCCGCCGCGGCCACTTTCTTGTCGAATGTCTTTTTCTGGCGACATAGCGGATATTTTGACGGTCTCGCGGAGCTAAAGCCTTTACTTCATACCTGGAGTCTTGGGGTCGAAGAACAATATTATATTCTCTACCCGCTCTTTCTCATCGCCGCGTGGAGATTGGGCCGTAAAAAAATCCTGTTCATGCTGGCCGCCCTTTTTGTGCTCAGCTTAACAGCCGCCCATCTCGGTGCGCTCAATCACTCCTCCGGCGTTTTCTTTTTATTGCCCACACGCTGCTGGGAGTTACTGCTTGGCATCTTTGCTGCTTTTTATCTGTCCCGGGGGCAGGTAAAACAATTTTCACAAAAGACGAACACTATTCTCGGCCTGCTTGGCCTTGTGATGATTGCTGCGGGCATTATTCTGTTTGATGAAAATACGCTGACGCCCGGATTGCCGCTGCTCCTGCCGACCCTTGGCACCGTATTGATTATCCTCTTTGCCAAAGAAGGAACAATCCCTGCGCGGCTGTTAAGTTTTCAGCCCATTGTCCTTATCGGCCTCATATCTTACAGCGCCTATCTCTGGCATCAACCGCTTCTTGCTTTTGCCAAATACCAGGCGAACGGGATGATCTCACCGGTTATCCTCGCGGCGCTTTGCGCATTAACCTTTATCCTGTCTTATTTTAGCTGGCGCTGGATCGAACAGCCTGTCCGCCGGAAAAATCATTTTACCCGGCGCTTTATTTTTACAGCTTCCGCCGCGGGAATAGTCTTTTTTACCGCGCTTGGCGCAGCCGGGTATATGACACAGGGATTTGAAAAGGTATGGCTCGCCCGTCACAATGAAATCACACAAACAACATATCTTCTTATAAAACGTGATCCGAGATTTGATAATTACGGTGCAGGTGAAGAGAGATGGGGATTTTACGATGACGGCGCCTGCCGCTTTAATAAACCGGAGCTTTCACAGCAAACGAAAGAACGGATTCTCGCCTGCGCACAGGAACACGGGCCGGGCATTGCTGTGATTGGCGATTCTCATGCAATTGACCTGTACGGGGCTATTGTCTCGCGTGATAATAAAAAATTCCTTTTTGGTCTGACTAAGGGAGGCTGCCAGCTCGGTACAACAGAAGAGCATCGCTGTGCGTATTCGCTTTTTCTGTCTTTGATTCAGGAAAACCCGGCAATCTTCTCAGAAGTTATTTTTGAGCAGTCCGGGCAGTATCTTTTACAGCGTCAGAAAGATGTCCGGGCCTACGCAAAAAACCCGGATAAAGCGGAAGAGACGCCTTATATGGAAGAATTTATCCAGCCGATTTCAGAGTATCTGGCCCGGCTTGGAAAATATAACCGGGTTTTATGGTTCGGACCGCGTCTTAATATCGGCATTAAAGAAACCGACATACTGGATCATGGCTGCAATTATGATTTTACCCCACGCGCCGGATTTCAGGAAACGTACGATGCCATCGATATTTATCTGGAAGACAAAGTAAAAACGTTAGAAAATGTTTTTTACCTGTCCCAAAATAAGGCATTCGCCTATAGCTTTCCGGAAGATTTTATGAACTGCAGCGAAATTTACTGGTCAGACGGCAGTCATTTAAGCGCGGAAGGCGAAAAAAGGTTCGGGGCCCGGTTCGATCTCATTAACCGATAACCCGCAGCGCCAAATACGGCATCAGGTTAAAAGCAAGAATTAAAATTTTGTACCGGCCCATATACTGGAAATAGAGGGAATAAAGCTCGGCTTCTTTTAATCCGAACATCTTGCTGTGTAATTTTGCGATTTTTGCCTTACAGCTCACAATAATAAGCGCCATAAGAGCAAACAGGCCGATATTCAAAAGCGTGAGCCAGCCGAAAAAAGAGGTCAGTTGTTCGATTGTCATGTCTTTAATCCTTTCTCTTTGTCTCTACCGGCAAGAATATTACTACAATTTCCATCTAAATTTTATCGAAACTTTAAGCCCTGTTAATGAGGGACAGCATAAAATAAAAGAACAGACCTCTTTTAAGTCCATAAAAAGAGCCGTGCCTCAAAACGGCCTGCATTTACAAGAACGGAAAGGTTTTTCATGTCAGAAAAAAAGACAGGCCGCGAGGCTTTTAATGCGGGTGCTTTTTACCCAAACTATCAAAACACATTTAAAGTCCTCCGCGCCAACACGGATGAACTGCGCGAAATGGCATTTCGGCTGCGCTATGATGTTTATTGCGTGGAAAACAACTTTGAAAGCAGTGACCTGGACCGGCTTGAATTTGATTCCTATGATGAGCAGGCCCTGCATTATATGCTCCTTCACAGGCCGAGTGAAACGATTGTCGGCACGGCGCGCCTGATCCTGCCGGAAAGAGAAACCATCGGCAAAAGTTTTCCGATGCAGGAAATCTCGCCGCATTCCATTCTCCACGAACGCTCTATTGCCTCTCAGATCTGTCAGATGTCCCGGCTATGCATGTCATCCCATTTTCGCCGCCGGGAAAAAGACGGAAGCCTTTTACCGGCCTATTATCCGCCAGGCATATCAACGGCCGGGGAAAGGGGACAGGTTGTTTATGTCCGCCGGAAAATTCCGTACGCGCCGCTTGGCCTGTTTGCCGCTTTATTTGAAGATGCGCTGCAAAACAATTTGATGAATGTCGCCGCCATGTTTGAATCAGCGCAGCTTTCAGGTTTTAGAGAAATGGGCATTGCCTATAAAACACTTGGACCTTCAATTGACTATCACGGCAACCAGCAACCTGTCCTTTTTAATATCAAGACAGTCTTTGACAATATGTTGATTGAAAATTCTGATTGCTGGGAAGTCATCACCGATAACGGACGACTTCACCGCATGGCGAACGAACTTTATGAATGTCTGTGGGAAGATAGTTTTCTGATGACACCTGAAAAATCAAATCTCATTTAAGAAAACGAATAATAAATCAAAGCAAATTTGATTTAAAAAACGTCTTAAAAAGACTGTTAACTTTTACGAATAAATTATGGAAGAAAGTGTTTTTCTAAAACGATTTTTCGTATATACTCTGATTCTGTGTATTACTTACTTTCCAACCTTTTCTTAACTTTTGTTTGTTTAAATCGAACCGACAAATTTTTTCAGTCCAAATAACCTAGGAGATGGAGTAGAAAAATGGCTACAGCTAAGAAGAAAAAACCGGCTGCCAAAAAGGCAACCACCAAGAAGAAGAAAAAGCCAGTTGCTAAAATGGCAACGGCTGTTGTTAAAAAAGCAGCAAAGAAGAAAAAACCAGCTGCGAAGAAAAAAGCAGGTGCAAAGGCAACCAAAAAAGCTGCCGCTGCACGTAAAGCTGCTAAGAAAACTGTAAAAAGAAAAACAGCTGCCAAGAAGAAACCGGCAGCTAAAAAGAAAACAGCTAAAAAAGCTGTAAGAAAGACGGCTAAGAAAAAAGCAGCACCTAAGAGAAAGACAGCTGCCAAGAAAAAGCCGGCCGCCAAGAAAAAAACAGCTAAAAAAGCTGTAAAAAAGACGGCTAAAAAGAAAACGGCTAAGAAGAAGGCAGCTCCTAAGAGAAAAACAGCTGCTAAGAAAAAGCCGGCAGCGAAGAGAAAAACAGCTAAAAAAGCTGTAAGAAAAACGGCTAAGAAAAAAGCAGCGCCTAAGAGAAAGACAGCTGCCAAGAAAAAGCCGGCTGCGAAGAAAAGAAAGCCTGCAGCAAAGAAAAAAGCAGCTCCTAAGAGAAAGACAGCTGCGAAAAGAACTGCTGTAAAGCGTAAGGTTGCCAAGAAAAAACCGGCAGCTAAGAAGAGAAAAACAACAGCCAGAAAGAAGAGATAACTCTTTCACGCTGATACGAATTAAAATGACCCGCCCTTCCGGTGGGTCATTTTTTTGTCTTTTTTCTCATCGATCATGGCCAGCCACTCGAATTTATGGCTTAATGAGGATTGAGGACAAGACCGGCATGAAGATCATCCAGACTATTTCAGGCTTTTTTAGAAACTTTCTTTTCACGCCTCTAAAACGGGTTTTTAAGGGTATGGGTAAAAAGGAAGAGCTTTTAAAGCTTCCTGCCCCCTTTGTACCAGATGAAGAAGCAGACAGTAAGCAATATGAAGCCCATCCTTCCGGCGCTTATATGATGCTGAAAATGATCTTCCGGGATATCGGGCGCTATAACGCGGTGATTGAAACACTGGGCCGTGATTTTTTAACCGCAATGCCCAAAGGCGCTTATAAAAGCCGCCTTGGCCAGATCGGTTTTTTACACCGGCGCAAACATGAAGAGCTGGCTAATCCGCAGGTCGCCGCCTTTATCGAAGAAGCGCATACGCATGAAAAATCAAATCCTAAAGACTGGGATGATTGGGATCATGCAAACTTACGCGAAATGGAAATCATGTACCGCCATCACTGCCAGGTTGACCCGGAGCTGATTGAACGCCGTGCACGGCTTGGCTATGAGGGACGGCGGGTGCATAGCGATGTCATGAAAAATAATGACTGGGACACGGCCCGGCCGTTTTTGGAAGATATGATCAGCCTGACGCGCCGCATTGCCGAAAGCAAATGCCTGCGCGATAACGAACATGAAAGTGAAAGTCCTTACCAGGCCTTAATGCGTGAATATATTCCGGGTTTTCGAATCGCGGATATTGAAAAAATTTTTGGCCAGACACGCACAAAACTCGATGAAATACTCCCCCAAATCCTAGAGAAACAGGCCGCAGAAAAAGCGCCGTTGCCACTTAAAGGACCGTTTCCGGAAACCCAGCAAATGTGGCTCAATAAAACGCTTTTGCGTGCAATCGGCTTTGATTTTTCCCGCGGCGGTTTATATGAAACCGGCTTTAACCCGGTTGAAGGCGGTACACCGGAAGATACCCATCTCGTGATCAAAGCGGTTAACCAAAACAACTTTTTGATCTCAATGAAAAGTACATTGCATGAAGGCGGACATGGTCTTTATGTGCAGGGCCTGCCGCGTGATATCTGGCGGTATCAGCCTGTCGGTTACGATATGGGCAATGCCTGGCATGAAAGCCAGGCCCTGATGATTGAAATGATCTTAGGGCGGCGGCGTGAATTTTTTGACTATCTCGCCCCGCGCGTGGAAGGGCTTTTTCAAAAATTTAATGACCCCTCGATGACGGCTGATAATCTTTACCAGTTAAAAACCCGCGTGAAGAAAACAGCCGACCGGAAAACGGCTGATGAAGTGACTTACTTCTACCATATTAATCTGCGCTTTGAACTTGAACGCAAACTCTTTTCCGGGGAGCTGGAAGTCAAAGACCTGCCGGACGCCTGGAGCGCAGGGCTTGAAGAGGCTCTTGGCGTCACACCCGAAAATAATATGCATGGCTGCCTGCAGGATGTGCACTGGTTTGTCGGCAAGTTCGGTTATTTTCCCTCTTATTCGCTTGGCCATATGATTGCCGCGCAGGTTTATACTGTCATGCGCAAGGATATCCAGAATATCCCGGAGCTTTTAAGCGAAGGAAACCTGATCCCGGTGCGGGACTGGCTCAATCATAAAGTCCACAAAACCGGGCGTTTGAACCGTCCGGGCGCGCTGATGGAAGAAATTACCGGCGCGCCGCTCTCACCCGGACCACTTTTAGCACACTTGGAAGAACGCTATCTGCACAACGCTTAAAGGCGTGACAGGCACCACGCACCGCGTTATAAAACTTCCATGAGCATAGTCGTTTGGCTTTGGTTTCTGACAAGGCGCAAGCGACGACAAGTAGATGACCTACTTTAGGAGCGCAGCAACGATGTCAGAAAGCAAATGCAAATGACTACAACTTATTTCTCAACACGTGGCGGTGAAACCGGCCTGTCTTTTACGGACGTTTTGTTGGGTGGACTGGCCAGGGATGGCGGGCTTTACCTGCCCGAAAGCTGGCCGCAATTTTCTGCGGGGGAGCTTAAAGCCCTCTCCGGCGCGTCTTACAGCGATATTGCTTATCACGTCATGAAGCCTTTTATCGGCGATGATATTCCTGATGAGGCGCTAAAAAAGATCATTGCGGACGTCTACGGGCAGAATTTTTCTCATGCAGCGGTGGCGCCGCTGGTCCAGATTGGCCCATCCGGATGGATTATGGAGCTGTTCCACGGACCGACCATTGCCTTTAAAGATTATGCGCTGCAAATGCTGGGACGGCTGTTTGATTATGTGCTGGAACAAAAAGGGCAGCGCGTGACGATTGTCGGCGCGACCTCCGGCGATACGGGCAGCGCGGCAATTGAAGCCTGCAAGTCTTGCAAAAATATCGATATTTTTATTCTTCATCCGCATGGACGGACTTCGGACGTACAGCGGCGGCAAATGACCTCTGTCATTGCGCCAAACGTGCATAACATCGCGCTCGAAGGAACTTTTGATGACTGCCAGGATCATGTCAAAGCGATGTTTGGCGATGAAGCGTTCCGCACAGATATGAATCTTTCGGCTGTTAATTCGATCAACTGGGCGCGGATTATGGCGCAGATTGTCTACTATGTCAGCGCTGCGCTCAGTCTTGGCACGCCGGACCGTCCGGTCTCCTTTGCCGTACCGACGGGCAATTTCGGCAATGTCTTTGCCGCCTACGCCGCGAAGCAAATGGGCCTGCCGATTGATAAGCTGATTATCGGCTCCAACCGGAATGATATTCTCACCCGCTTTTTTGACAGTGGTGAAATGAAAAAGACCGGGGTTGAGCCGTCCCTTTCCCCCTCCATGGATATCCAGATCTCCAGTAATTTTGAACGCTATCTGTGCGACCTGATGGGCCGGGATGCGAAAGCGCTGACCAAAACCATGACGGCTTTTAAAGACACAGGTCATTTTGAACTTGGCGATAACCTGATGAAACAAGCCCGCAGCGATTTCGCCGCTTATGCCTGTGATGATGAAACAACCCTGGCCATGATGCGTGAGTGTTATGAAGCCACTGGTTATCTTCTCGATCCACACACGGCGGTTGGCCTTTATGCCGGCTGGAAAGCCCGTGAGAACGGCGATATTTCAGATCTGTCCGTGCCGCTGATCGCGCTGGCCTGCGCCCACCCGGCCAAGTTCCCGGATGCCGTCGAAAAAGCTGTCGGTGGACGCCCGCCGCTTCCTGCGCATCTTGCCGATCTTTTTGAACGCGAAGAAAAATATGACGTTCTTGCCAACGACCTTGAAAGCGTAAAAACCTACGTCAAAACAAACACTAACGCCGCTTAATTGTTTTAAGAAAGCCGTTTTTGATACTCTTCCTTAAAAATAAAAGGGAAAGGGTACGAATATGTTGAATTTAAAAAGCTTATTTCCAGACCAAGCAAAATTTCAAAAAAGCCTCAGAGATTTTTATGCACACCGAAATGATTTTGTCCGTCAATCAATTTTAGATAACGGCATTCAATTCATTTCGCAAAACCGTCTTTTTGATAACAATATAGAATTTTACATTATAGTTGAATCAGGAAGTCTCGACGACCCTGACGATAAAGAAGGGATCGCTCACTTTTTAGAGCATTTGCTTGTTGATCCCGAATTAAACCATGAATTCGAACAAAGGGGCGGCAATATAGAAAACCTTGCGACCTCTTTTACTACAGTCCGTTTTTCAGGGAAAATCCCGAATACTCATGAAAATCAAAGCTTTCTAGCTGATGTGTTCAAAAAGTTCCTAACAGGAGAAAGAATTTCAGAGATAACTTTCGATAAAGAAAAAAAGCGTATTTTAAATGAAATTGGCATTCAGGCAGATAACTCTGGGACACATGCACTTACTCTTCTGGGGCAAGCATTTAGAGCAGGTCGGGCTGATCCCAATATCATGGGAAATAGAGACATAGTACGAAACGTTAAAATTTCCGATCTCCAATCATATTTGGATAAACATTTTTCCGGACCCAATATCTATATTGCAATGACAGGAAAATTCGATCACCAGGAAATGCATAATAAATTAAATACTGCATTGAGTACTGTGCCCAGCCATACAGTTTCCAAGAGAGATCCGCTTGTTTTTGTGCCCGGGGACTATCGAAATGAAAATACTCATCTTATGCAGTTATATTTTCATTTTTGCTTTCCCTCACCTGCTCATAACCCTGCAAAGTCAGCTTTATATAGCATGGCATATGGTTATTTATTGCATAAAGTTACACATGGATTAGTTTTTGGAAATGATCTTTGTTACCATACAGAGTCAAGGCCAATACTTCCTTTAGGATCGCCGGGATATTTAAGTTTTACTGGAAACCTAATGCCTGAGGATGGATCACGAGTTATACCGGAAACACGTGATATCATTACAACGTTAATCGAAGACGGAATAGATATAGATACTTTCAATATAATTAAATCTCTTCAACTCCAGGAATACCAGAATCAAAAATTCTGGCGAAAAGGACACAGCGCAGAAAGTCTTGCTTTTAACTTGATATATAATGGAAGTGTTCATCCTTTTGGCGAAGAAGAAAATAAGCTTTTGGATATACGGCCGGAAGATGTTCAGAAATTCTTAATTGAAGAAACTCTTTCCCATGCACCGGCAATCATAACGTATGGAGACTCCTCTAAAATGGGTTCGTATGAAGAATTTGCAGGGCCTATTCAGGATGCTCTGGCGCGGCAAAATCAACCTAAAGCAAAGTTATGATTGATTTTTTAAAAATGCTTCTGTAACTCATTCCTATGACTATAAACCTCACAACTCTCCCTTCAGGCCTGCGGATTATTACGGACCAGGTGCCGGAGATGGACTCCCTTGCTGTCGGCGTATGGTGCGATGTCGGCACACGCCATGAAGATCTGGCCCATAATGGCGTTGCCCATATGGTTGAACATATGATGTTTAACGGCACACCGACCCGAACCTCACAGGAAATTGCCGAGACGATTGAAAATGTCGGCGGACAGATGAATGCCTACACCTCACGCGAAATCACGGCCTACTATATTCATCTTTTAAAAGAGGACCTGAACCTTGGCCTGGATATTCTCGCCGATATGATTCAGCGCCCGACCTTTCCGGATCAGGAGCTTGAAAAAGAGCGCGGCGTAATTCTCCAGGAAATCGGTATGACCAACGACACGCCCGATGATGTGGTGTTTGATTATTACCAGGCAACGGCCTATCCGGGGCAGGCCCTTGGCGCGCCGATTTTAGGCACGGCGGATATCGTCGCGAACATGGATAAGAAAACGCTGTTTGACTATGTCCGGCGCTTTTATACCCCGTCCAAACTGGTCATCTCCGCCGCCGGAAACCTGTCACATGATGAAATTGTCAAACAGGCTGAAAAGCTGTTTACCGACCTGCCGGAAGATGTGAACGGCTCCTATGAGCCGGCGCGTTATGTTGGCGGCCAGATCCGCACCGAAAAAGATCTGGAGCAAACCCATATCGTGCTTGGCTTTCAGGGAATTTCGCGGGAAGACCCATCCTTTTTTGCCGCCACGCTGGCTGCCATGATTATGGGCGGCGGGATGTCTTCACGCCTGTTTCAGGAAGTGCGGGAAAAACGCGGACTGGTTTATTCTGTTTTCGCCGCCCATAGCGGCTTCCATGATGATGGACAATTTGAAATTTACGCCGGCACAGGTCCGGATAAATTGCCGGAACTGATGCCTGTCCTCTGTGATGAAATTCGCAGGATGGAAAGTGAACATGTCACCGACAAAGAACTGGCCCGCGCCAAGGCGCAGGTCAAAGCCGGGATTTTAATGGGCCGCGAATCCATGATGGGCCGAACCAACCGCCAGGCCAAATATCTTCTGAATTACCAGAAAAAACTCGATATTGCCGAACTGATTGGCCAAATTGATGCAATCACACCGGATGATATCAGGAATATTTCTCAAAAAATCTTCACCGGCACACCAACCTTGTCAGCACTTGGACCGCTTGGCGCACTTGAAGATTTTGATGAAACCCAAAAACGTCTTGCCGCTTAAGGTCGTTTAATTTTATTTTTGCAGCAGGCGCAAGAGACGACAAGTAGATGACCTACTTTAGGAACGCAGCAACGCACTGCAAAGATAAAAGGAAATGACCTGATGATCTGGCCGAAGAAAAAACTCCCTGATCTTCAGGGCATTCCCTTAAGTCTAAATGGATTTCGTGTCCGGCTGCGCCCGCCGGTTTTATCCGATTATGAAGACTGGACTAATATACGCGGAAAAAATAAAAATTACCTGACGCCGTTTGAACCACGCTGGCATGAGAAAGCGCTGGAGAAAGATTTTTTTCAGCGGCGAATCGCCCGCCAGCATAAGGACTGGAAAGATGGCCGCGCTTACAGCTTTCTGATCATAGATCGTCAAAATGAAAAGCTGATTGGCGGTATAAATGTCAATCATGTCTGCCGCGGCGCCAGCCAATGCGGCTCGCTTGGTTACTGGATTGATGAAGAGCTTCAGGGTCAGGGATTAATGGCCGAATCTTTACGGCTGGTGATTGATTTCTCTTTTGATCAGGCCGGGCTGCACCGTTTAAATGCTGCCTGTCTGCCCCGTAATGACCGCAGTATCAATTTGCTGTTAAAACTCGGTTTTGAAGAGGAAGGTTTTGCCAAAAAATATATCCGGATTAACGGGGTCTGGGAAGATCACAGGCTATTTGGCCTGATCAATCAAAAAGCTTAATTCAAAAGAATAACAGCCCAGCAAAGAGCCGCCAGAAGAATCGATAACATCACTGCTGCAGAGCCCATATCCTTGGCTTCTTTGGAAAGCTCATGACGTTCAAAAGAAATCCGGTCAATCGCCCGCTCAATCGCTGAATTTAAAATCTCGACAATTAAAATCAGGAGAATACTGCCGGCCAGAAGTGCCTTTTCTGCCGGGCTAATCCCAAGCCATAAACCAAGCGGAATGAGAATCGCGGCAACGATAACTTCCTGGCGAAACGCTTCTTCGGTTTTCATGCAGGCCCGGAGGCCGTGAACGGAATAAAAAAACGCATTCACAATGCGTTTCAGACCTTTATTGCCTTTTGGATTATTCATGCCTCCTAGGCCCTTCCCGCAACATGCGAGAGCATGGATGGCGAGACACCCAGAGCGCCCATTGATTTTTCCCACATCAATTCAGGCTGGGTTTCAAAAATAATCTCATCGGTTGCCGGCGCGGTAAGCCAGGCATTATCCTGAATTTCTTTTTCCAGCTGATCCGCACTCCAGCCGGCATAGCCTAATACAAATTTCCGTTTTTTCGGACCGCTGCCACGCGCCAGCGCTTTCAGCGCCGCCAGCGTCGTACTGACTGAAATATCACGCGCTAAAGACACCGTGTCATTGGTAATAAATTCGCGGCTATGCACCAGAAAACCGCGCTCTGTTTCCAAAGGGCCACCGGAGAAAACCGGCATGGCAAAAAGATCATCTTTGGCCTCAGGCATAATCTCAACATCAAATTGCGCCAAAAGACCGCCAAATTTCAAAGACGGTAAAACATTATTCAAAACAAGGCCGGTTGCGCCTTTTTCATCATGGTGAATCATCAGAATAACGGATTTATGAAAGCGCGGATCAGCCATAGCCGGCATCGCCAAAAGAAGCTGGCCTTTCAGATAAAGATCTTTTTGATCGCTCATAAAACCATCATCCCTCAGCCGCGCAGGATTTGCAATGTAATTTGCAAAAATGATGGATTATATAAATTCTCTTCCCTATACAAAGACAGCTTTTGGATATTGGCAAACCTGCAAGGCTTTTTTATCGCAACGGCGCTGACGGACCTCTGATGACTGATGCAGGATATCTTTAGGATCAGGTTTAAAAGACACAGCGTTTCCTTGTCTTAAAAGCCCTTCTGCCTCATCCCGGTCAAGCCGGACCTGACCTTCAATGATCAGGCAGTCAGAAAGATCATTCATCATATAATTGAGAAAATCGTGATCCTCCTCTTTCATATCAATGAGAATCGTGTGGGAAAAATCTCCGTATTTATTATTGATGCCATGAGCTTTAAGAATATCGTCACGACTTAAAAGAAAGACCGGCCGTTCTAAATCCACATTCCCGTCACAGGAATTGACAACATCCATAAAGGCAAATTTTTCACTCACAGTGTTTTCAGGCATTTTAAAAAGTTCAGAGACTTTTTTAGATGGAAGCCTGTTTAAGATAAAACCGTAATACGCATCATCATACGGATCAAAATCGCAAAGCAGGATATGCGCGCCGGTCAAATCATCTCGCTGCAAACCTTCAGCATTTCCAATCGCCAGAACGTAGCCAGGCTCCAACACCAAAACACCTTCGTGATTGTCGTTATCAGGAACAGAACACGGATTGTTTGCACGGCAAAACTGGTCAAGAATACTCATACTTCCCTCTATTATTGCGGGCTGTTCTATTATACTATTTATGTTATGTCAATAATTATCTAAAAAGCGGGCAGGTGCGGCTTTTGACAAAATCCGTGGCCAGCAAGGCATGGCCGGCGCGGTTCGGATGGTTAAAGTCAATTTTATCGCCCTTATTATAAACGAAATAATCCCCTGTCTTCGGATCGTCCGGCAGAGATTCAAAGGCCTTCATCCCGTCATAAACATACCGAAGATCCAGTGCCTCTTTTAAAATTTCCTGTGTTCTGCCCTTTTCAAAACCCTCTTCCCAGCGAATGCCAAGATCCGCATAAACCTCCTGCGCCTCTTTTGAGATTTGCATCTCGTAAGGAATAATTATCACGCAAAACGGGATGCCGCGCTGTTTAAAAACGGCGGCGACCTCATTGATCCGCCGGGCAACATCGCCGATCAATTCCTTATTCTCTTCGGGAAAAAGTTCCGCCGCCGCAAAGCCTGTATGTCCAATTCCAAAACGGTTTAAAAGGTTTTTAGCCAATGTCCGCACATAAGTATAAAGGTAAGATCTCCCGCGTAAAATCCTGTCCGGGTTTGTGTAAATCCAGACCTGAATGCGGTAGAGGAGCGGCGGCTTTTCAGCTTTCACCTGAACGTCTTTGCCGGTTTTATTTTTTGTAGTCTTCCCTGTCGCAATCACCGGAACAATATCATTCAGGTTAAAACCGTAGACGACGCCGTCCAAACCATAATCTTCGGCTGTTTTAACCATACTTAAATCCTGGATACCATTGCCCAGCATAGAAAAAGTCCAGTGATCATATTTAGGGAATTGCTCTTTTAGGAGAGTGCTGAAACGATGTTTTTCACCAACACCGACACCGTAAATCACCGAATCTCCAAAATAACCGATCCGTTTTTTTGTCCCCGATAAATCAAACTCCTGATCCGGAAAACCGTTCAAATTAATCGTGATATCACCATATGGGTAACGGTAAACCCCTTGTTCCCGCGTGGCCGAGTAATAGCCGATATCATAGGGGAGAATAAAACGCAGGGCGATCTCAGCAAAAACAAGAAAGATAACCGCCAGGAAAATCAAAAAAAGGCTAAGCGTTGCTTTGGGGTGGCGCTCAAAAACAGAAGGCATTGTTTAATCCAGTTCAAAAGCGTCTTTATAATCCTGCGCAAGCTTTTGATCCTGTTCTTCCTTGTAAAGAACGCAGTTTCCGACAACCAGCATATCCAGCTCCGTGCCCATAAAACATTTAAACGCATCTTCAGGTGTGCAGACAATCGGTTCACCGCGCACGTTAAAAGATGTGTTTACAATCACCGGGCATCCCGTCAGGTCTTTGAACTTTGAGATTAGCGCATGGTATTTCGGGTTCGTCTGCTTGTGCACGGTCTGAACGCGCGCGGAATAATCAACATGCGTAACCGCCGGAATGTCAGAGCGGGGGACATTCAGTTTTTCAATCCCGAACAGGGCTTTCTGTTCTTCGCTCATATCCTTGCATTTATTATCATTAACCGGCGCGACCAGCAGCATATACGGACTATCGTAATCGAGGTTAAACCACTCATTCACATCATCGCGCAGAACAGACGGCGCAAAGGGCCGGAAAGATTCACGATATTTGACTTTGAGATTCAGGGTTTTTTGCATAGACGGGCTGCGCGCATCGCCGATAATAGACCGTCCGCCTAACGCCCGCGGTCCGAATTCCATCCGGCCTTGGAACCAGCCAATGGCTTTTTCATCCGCCAGCGCCTTGGCCGTTAGCTCAACAACATCCTCATCATTTGCATGACGTTTGAATTTTGCCCCGGCCGCAGTTAGACGCTGTTCAATTTCACTATCGTCAAAAACCGGGCCAAGGTAAGATCCTTTCATCGCATCCGTCTGGTTTGTTGCCTTGCGCTCCCCATTCAGGTGAATGTAATAAGCCGCGAGCGCGGCTCCCAAAGCGCCGCCGGCATCCCCGGCGGCAGGTTGAACCCAGATATTCTTAAAATAATTTCTCTTTAAAATTTTACCGTTCGCGACACAGTTCAGCGCCACGCCGCCCGCCAGGCAAAGATTTTCGATACCCTTATAGTCTTCGGACAGGGATTTGACCATCCGGTCCATAACTTCTTCGGTCACCGCCTGCACAGAAGCCGCCAGATCCATTTCCCGCTGGGTGATCTGGCTTTCGCCGGTGCGCGGCGGACCACCAAAAACCTCATCAAATTTGGACGTCGTCATCGTCAGGCCGGTGGCAAAATCAAAATACTCCATATTTAAACGGAAAGACCCGTCTTCTTTTACATCAATCAAATGCTCTAAAATCGCATCTTTATATTTCGGCTCACCGTAAGGGGCGAGGCCCATTACCTTATATTCCCCGGAATTAACCTTAAAACCCGTATAGTAGGTAAAGGCGGAATAGAGCAGGCCAAGGGAATGCGGAAACAGGATCTCTTTTTCAATTTTAAGGTCATTGCCTTTCCCAACGCCAACAGACGCTGCGGCCCATTCGCCGACTCCGTCCATCGTCAGGATCACGGCTTCTTCATAAGGAGACGGGAAAAATGCGCTCGCCGCATGGCTTTGGTGATGCTCGGCAAAAAGCAATTTGCTTTTGAGTTTTTTCTTCAGTGCCTTGGATGGTTTTTCTTCTTCCAGCTCCGCCAGGAAATCCGTCAGCATCGATTTTTGAAACAGCTTTTCTTTAAGCCAGAGCGGCATTGCCGTTTTAAATGATTTAAAGCCGCGCGGTGCAAAGGCCAGGTAGGTTTCCAAAAGCCGTTCAAACTTCACAAACGGCTTTTCAAAAAAGACGATATGATCAACCTCTTCAATGGACACGCCCGCCTGCCCCAGGCAAAAACAGATCGCTTCCCTGGGAAATCCGGCATCGTGCTTCACGCGCGTAAAGCGTTCTTCCTGAGCAGCGGCCAGAATATCGCCGTCCTTGATGAGCGCCGCAGCGCTGTCATGGTAAAATGCTGAAATCCCCAGAATGATCATGTTTTAAAAACCCGGATTAAAATACTGTATAAATAAACGGTGCAACGGCAGAGCCTTTCGACAGGACGATCAAGCCGCCAAACAGCACCATGATGATTAAAATCGGCATCAGCCAGAATTTCTTGCGTACTTTTAAAAACATCCAGAGCTCTTTAAAAAATTCCATCTTTCTTTTTTTCCTCTCTTGTCATCCCGGAAAACACATCAGTGTTTATCCGGGATCTTTTTTAATCAGCCTTTAAGATCCCGGATCTCCCTTCGGTCGTCCGGGATGACATTAAACCTAAAATTGATATCGCATCGGGTTTTCGATATCCGTCTCATTCTTTTCAATCCAGTAAGTTTTTGCTTCTTTATCAAATTTCCGGCGCATCGGATCGTAACCGACAATCTTCATAATTAGCCCCGCCGGCACAAAACAGATCACATACATTAAGAACATGATGACCGGGTTGACGATATGGAATAAGATCACCGCCAGCTTCATCCAGGCCTTGTTTAAAGGCGTTAAAAGATCCGGCTTTAACGCCGCGCCGCCGGCCAAAACGGCGCACAGGCCGAAAAAGATCATGGCCAGGATGCTGATATGCCCGACAATCAGCGTTTTAATCAAACCGATCGCGCCGAAAATCCCGCCAACCGTATAGCCGAAATTCTTATTTGACGGGCCTTTGACCTCATCATGCTCGGCAAAGCTTTCATGAAAATTCTGCTTTTTTGTCATGGGCACTTAAATAGCGGAAATCATAGGCTAGTACAAGCCGCCAGTACCGCTTAAAGAGGGGTCTGTCGTTGGGGGCTGCGATGGTGAAGGAACAGGCTTTTGAACCCGCGGACGGCGGTCCCCGAAACCGGGGAGATTGTCCTGCCCGGCAGAAGGGGAAGGAAGGCCGCGGGAATTGCTGAAAGAGGTCATCGGGTCATTCGTTTCATAGAGCTCAACTCCGCCCTGATTATAGACCGGCTGGGCCCCGCCTGTCATTGAGTCAAAGCTTTCATAGCTGTAATCGCCATAGCCAAACTGGCCGTATCCATACGGGTCTTCCCCATATGGATCGAGCGCCTGCCCGCCTGAAATCACACTGGTATCCAGGACAAAATTATCGACATTGGGCTCCGTCCCCGGAACAAAAGCCTCCCAGATGACATTCGCATCGCCCGGCATTGCGGTCCGGCCTGTCTTGGCATTGACCCGGATGAGTTTTACGCCCGGCGGAATCCGGAACGGGGTTGGCGAGACATCTTTTAGCGCTTCTTTCATAAAAGCCCCGAAAATCGGCGCGGCAGCCTGCGAACCGGTTTCGCGTTTGCCAAGCGATTTGGGATCATCAAAACCGACAAAAACACCGGCCACAAGATCGGGGGAAAAACCGATAAACCAGGCATCTTTGGATTCATTCGTCGTGCCCGTCTTTCCGCCCAAGGGCCGGCCCAGCGCTTTTAAACGAACCCCTGTTCCGCGTTCAATCACCCCTTCAAGGATCGAGACAATCTGGTAAGCCGTGCGCGGATCGGCAATCTGCGCGCGCTCATCCGGCACTTCGGGAACATCCTGCCCATCCCAGCGGATCAGGTCGCCGCAATTTGGGCAGGGCCGGTCATCATGGGCAAAGACCGTCTCCCCCCAGCGGTCCTGCACCCGGTCGATAAAGGTTGGTTTGATCTGTTTTCCGCCATTGACCAGCATGCCGTAAGCAGCCGTCAGGCGCAGCAAAGTCGTTTCCCCGGCGCCCAGCGCATAAGATAGGAACGGTTTCATTTCTTCGGCAATGCCGAACTTTTCAGCCAGGTCAACAACCTTTTCCATGCTGACATGATCGGCCAGACGCACCGTCATCAGGTTCCTGGATTTTTCCACGCCGACCCGGATCGGGGTTGGCCCGTAAAATTCGCCCGAATAATTTTTCGGCCGCCAAAAATCGCCCGGCGCCTGTTCAATCACAAATGGCGCATCCAAAACCCGTGTGGCCGGTGTAAACCCTTCATCCAGCGCGCTCAAATAAACAAACGGCTTAAAGGCTGAGCCCGGCTGGCGTTTGGCCTGCGTAGCCCGGTTAAACGAGGAAATGCCTGATCTCCACCCGCCCTGCATCGCCAGGACGCGCCCTGTATGTGGGTCAATCGCAATAATCGCCCCCTGCACCGCCGGGATTTGCCGCAAGGCGTACGCTTCTTCATCCGCATTTTTCGACTTTGTTTTTTCGGCGATAATAACATCACCTTTCTTTACAACCTGCTTTGCCGAGGTAATTTCCGGGCCAAGCCCGTAACATTCCATGATGCATTTACGCGCCCAGGCAAGACCCTGCAAAGGCAGGTCCGCTTTTGATTTATCTTCAAAGCCAATCACGGCTTTGCCATCACTCACTTCCAGCACCAGCGCGAGCCGCCAGCCGGCCAGCAAGTCATCCGGGTGTTCAGTCTTCGCCAGCTTGTCTGCCCAGCTGTCAAATGTTTCAATCCTAGCCACCGGCCCGCGATAACCATGCCGCCGGTCATAAGCTGTTAAACCATCACGCAGCGCCTTTGTTGCGGCTTCCTGCAAATACGGATCAACCGATGTCCGCACAGCAAGACCGCCCTGGTAGAGAGACTCATCGCCGTATTTTTTAACAATCTCGCGGCGCACTTCTTCGGCAAAATAAGGCGCGCTGACAACGCCCGACTCATCCCCTTCTTTCATCATCAGGGGCGCGGCTTTGGCAAGCTCAGCCTGTCCTTCAGTAATATGCCCGTCTTCTTCCATCCGCCCGACGACCCAGTCCCGACGCGCGCGCGCTGCGTCGTGATGACGCACAGGATGGTAATTATTCGGCGCTTTCGGCAGTGCGGCCAGGTAAGCTGCTTCCGCGGCACTCAAATCTTCCAGTGATTTATCGAAATAAGTCAGCGCCGCCGCCGCCACACCATAAGCGCGCTGGCCGAGGTAAATCTCATTCATATAAAGTTCAAGCAGCTGATCCTTGGACAGCGCCTTTTCCATCCGGAACGCTAAAATCGCTTCCTTGATTTTCCGCTCATAGGACACTTCATTGGTCAGCAGGAAGTTTTTGGCCACCTGCTGGGTAATGGTTGAAGCACCAACCAGCCGCCGCCCGCTGCCCCGGTTTTTCAGGTTCACAACAACCGCGCGGGCCACAGCCATGAAATCCACCCCCGGATGGGTATAGAAATTCTTGTCTTCCGCGGACAGGAAAGCGTTCTTCACGTGATCGGGAATAATTTCAATCGGCACAAAAATCCGGCGTTCCTGCGCATATTCGGCGAGAAGCCGCCCGTCCCCGGCATAAATCCGGCTGACAATCGGCGGCTCATATTCTTTAAGCTGGGAGTAGTCCGGCAGGCCTTGCGAGTAATGGTTGATCATATAGCCGATAAAGGCCACGCCCGAAATTCCGGCGATAAACCCGATCGAAACCAATGCCATTATGCTCATCCACAGCCAGCGCATGGAGGCGTTTATACCCCAGCTTTTGGGCGATTAAAAGGCGCAATCAAAAGTTGGCAGGGATATAGGCAAACAGCGTTTTATGCCGGGCAGGCGCAAGGAGCGAAATGTAGAAAACCTACATGAGCGACGCAGCAACGTAGCCGGCGTGAAACGATGAAAGCCTAAGCCGCCTTGAAGTCGGCATGCTTGGTGATCGGGCCGTCGGCGCGGCCGTGAATGAACTGATCGACATAAGGATTGCCGGAATTATCCAGCGCATGAACCGAACCATGCCAGATAATCTTGCCCTCATAAATCATTGCTACATGGTCGGCGATTTTCCGGGCACACGCCATATCATGCGTGATTGTTAAAGCCGTCGCACCAAGATCTTTCACACAATCAACAATCAGGTCATTAATCACATCGGCCATGATGGGATCTAAGCCCGTTGTCGGCTCATCAAAGAAAATAATTTCAGGCGTTGTCGCAATAGCGCGCGCAAGGCCGACCCGTTTTTGCATCCCGCCGGACAATTCTGCCGGATGAAGGTCCGCCACCTGCGGGGCCAGTCCAACCTGTTTTAATTTCTGAACGGCGATATCGCGCGCTTCCTCACGGTCCATTTTTTTGGCATGGATCAGGCCGAAGGCCACATTTTCCCAGATTTTAAGAGAGTCAAACAACGCCCCGCCCTGAAATAACATCCCGAAGCGGTTCATCATTTTATTCTGCTCACGGGCATTCATCTTTTTTGTTTCTTTGCCGTCAACCTTAATTAACCCGCTATTGGCTTGCAAAATACCGAGAATACATTTGAGCATCACGGACTTCCCGGACCCAGACCCGCCAATAATCACTAATGATTGGCCTTTGCCAACATTCAGATCGACCCCGTCAAGGACAACCTTTTCCCCAAAGGCTTTATAAACCCCCTGCATTTCAATCATTGTCTGGCTTTCAGTTGCACTCATGAGAAAAACAGTTTCGTTAAGAGGAAGTTGCTGACGAGAATCAAAATAGAAGCAGAGACAACGGCATACGTTGTCGCCGCGCCGACCCCCTGCGCCCCGCGCCCGGAATTAAAGCCGTGATAACAGCCCATCAAAGTGACGATAAAACCAAAGGCAGACGCCTTCCACAGACCGGAGATTACATCCATGCGCTCCAGAATATCCCAGGTTTGTGTGAGGTAACTTCCCGGTGAAAAACCAAGCGTATAAATACTGACAATATAACCGCCAAAGACCCCGATAATATCCCCGATCAAAACCAGCACGGGCAGCATCAGCGTCCCGGCAATAATGCGCGGTACGATCAGATATTTAAACGGGTTCACAGATAAGGTGGTGAGCGCATCAATTTGCTCAGTCACACGCATCGTCCCGATCTCTGCAGCAATCGCCGCGCCGACACGGCCTGCGACCATCAAGCCCGCCAGAACGGGCGCGAGCTCACGCGTGACAGATAAAACCACCACGGCCGCCACCGCACTTTCGGCATTAAAACGGGTAAAACCGGTATAGCTTTGCAGCGCCAGCACCATCCCGGTAAACAGGGCCGTCAGGCCGACAACCGGCAGGGAGTAATAGCCGATATCAACGCATTGACGGATCAAAAGCCGTGGATACCAGGGCGGGCTGAAAACATGTTTGAGCGCCTTGCCGGTAAAATAGGATAAATGACCGACAGAGCTGAAAAAGAGCAGGACCGTCCGCCCGATTGTCTCACAAACTTTAAAAAACCTGTCCGGCAGGCTTTTAATTGTTTTTAAAACCGCGTCACTCATTGAAAGATTATTAGCCTGTTTTGGCTCCCGTGAAAACCCCCCGCAAAATTATCTATAGCCTGATTTCAGAAGATAATGGCATAGTTTTAACTATTATGAATGCGCAGAAATCAGGAAATCCGGTCGAAGAGGTGTTAGAGCAGGTTCAGGGCCTGCTTAAACAGGAACATTTTGACCAGGCCTGCGCGGTTTTACGCGCGGCAATTAAGGACCACCCGGAAGAAGCCGCCCTCTATCAACGTCTTGGCGTCGCACTGGCGCGCGCGGGTCAAAAACACGAAGCGATTGATGCGTTTAAAAAAGCAATCGGGCTGGACCCGGGCAATATCCGCGCCTGTTTTGGTTTGGGTACGGCCCTGATGGAAGAAGGCTTTTTCAGCCAGGCGGAAAACTATTGCCGCCGCGGCCTGGAGATTGATGAAGATTGCATGCCGTTTTACCCGGTTTTATTTAATGCCCTGTTTAAAAGCGGTCAGACCGGGGAAGCCGAAATGCTTCTTCGTAAAGCAATGAAAAAAGCGCCGGACGACCCGGTGCTGCAGGAAAATTTCGCTTACCTGATGATTGAACTCGGGCGCAGGGAAGAGGCCGTAAAGATGCTGGAAAAACTCATCGAACAAGTGCCTTTAAATGCAAACCATTACCAGCTTTTAGTCGATTGCCGGTCTTTCGAAACTGAAAGTGACCCGTATATCAGGCAAATTGAAACGTTGCTGGATCACCCGGACATAGACGAGCGCGGGAAATCGACCCTGCATTTCACGCTGGCAACTATTTACAGGGGTCTTGGAGATCCGGAAAAATCTTTCCGGCATTATAAAACGGCAAATGAATACGCAAGATCCGTTATGCCTTACGATCACAGCGTTACGGTCACAATTTTCGAACAAATCAAAAAAACCTTCACGCCGGATTTTTTAAACTCTTATAAAAATGCCGGCCCGGAGGGTGAGCAGCTGATTTTTATTATCGGCATGCCGCGCTCCGGAACCTCCTTAACGGAACAAATCCTTGCTTCACACAGCAATGTCTTTGGCGCCGGGGAATTAAAAACTATTTCTTACATCCAGAAAGATGTGCTCAATCTTGGCAAGAGCGGCAGCTATGAGCGGGATCTGAAAGCCCTTAAACCCGAAGATATTCGCAGCGGCGCAAAGCTTTACCTTGACCGGATTCAGGAATTTGCAACGGCCGCGCCGCGCATTGTCGATAAAATGCCGCAGAATTTTATGTTTACCGGCCTGATCCATCTGATGTTTCCAAAAGCCAAAATCATTCATTGCCTGCGGGATAAACGTGATGTTTTATTTTCAAACTTCAAAAGTGATTTCAAAGACGATCTTCCTTTTACTTTCAGTCTCGATGATCTGAGTGATTATTACGATTCTTACAAAGATTTAATGGCACACTGGCACCGCGTTCTGCCCGGCCAAATTTTTGACTTTCAGTATGAAGACCTCATCAAAAACCAGGAAGCCCAGACCCGTGCACTTTTGGAGCATTGTGAATTAGAGTTTGAAGAATCCTGCCTGTCCTTTCATGAAACAAAGCGCCGGGTCGGCACGGCCAGCATGACCCAGGTGCAAAGACCGCTTTATAAAAGCGGAGTGGCAGGGTGGAAAAAATATGCGGATTTCCTGCCGGAAAAATATTTTCAGGATTGATAGACCCGCTGATAGCGGCGCCCCAAAGAGGTTAAAATTTCATAGCCAATTGTCCCGCAAGCCTGCGCCAGATCATCTACGCCTTGATGATCCCCTAAAATTTCAATTCTGTCGCCGGGCTCCGGTTTTTCCCGAAGGTGACCAATCCCGATTGTGACCAGGTCCATCGACACGCGGCCTAAAACCGGGCAGGCCTGCCCTTTAAAAAATACGCTCGCCTTATTTGACCCGCTACGCAGAAAACCGTCTGCATAACCAAGCGCTATCGTTGCGCTCTGTGTGTTCTGCTCAAAAACATGCGAGGCGCCATAACCGATTGTCTCACCTTTTTGAACATTGCGAACCTGCAAGGCAGGAACTTCCAGATGCACAACCGGCTTCACCGGGTTATTTGTTTCCGGCGCCGGGTTGCCGCCATAAAGCGCATAACCTGGCCGGACCAGATCATAGTGATATTCTTTTGAACGAAACAGGCCGGGCGAATTGGCCAGGGATTTTTTGACATTTGGAAAAACCGCAGCAATCTTTTCAAATCTTTCATATTGCTGCGCGGTCATAGGATGATCTTTGTCATCCGCGCAGGCAAAATGGCTCATCACATATTGAAGATCCAGACCGTCCAGACATGTCTGATCTTCCAAAAGGCTTTGCGTCTCATCCGCGCTAAGGCCAAGCCGGTTCATCCCCGTATCAAAATGGACAGTAGCCGGCAGGGCCTGTTCTTTTTTGCGGGCAAATGCCTGCCAGCGCCGGATCATTTCAAGGGAATTTAAAACCGGGCGCACATCATGTGCAAAATAATCCTCTTCAGCCCCCGGCCATAGCCCGCCCAGAACTGAAATCTGCACATCATGATCCAGCGCCCGCAAGGCGAATGCCTCTTCAGGCGTGGCCACAAAAAATATTTTGCAGCCCTCTTTACGCAGCGCTTTGAAAACAGGCTCCACGCCCAGCCCGTAAGCATCCGCTTTTAAAACCCCGGCCACCTGCGCCTTTGTCATGGCACAAAAGGATCTGTAATTTTCCTGAAGAGCGGAAAGATTGATTTTTAAAAAACCTGACATTTTTATCTTGATTTATTTATTTTCATAATGTATTAAGCCCGAATGAATGTACATCATTTCCAGCCTAGGAAGACTCCTAGAGATCAGTTTTACGATGCAACCGTAAACTGGGCAAGGGTAAGCTACCGCGAACTTACAGGGATGAGCGATTCCAGAATGAAAAAACGGGCGGAAGAGCTTTGCGCCCCGGTTTTCGCCTTAGCTGCAAAACTCAAACCGGGCTGGCGAATTAACCGGGGACATTTACTGGAACAAGCTGTATCAGAATTACAAAACCTCCAGCTTCTCACGGAAATATGTGACTATGATCTCGTAACAGAGAAAATAGAGCCAATAAGAAAACATTTTTCTGAAATTACCTATGATGCTTTTGAAAATGCCGAGCCTGAGGATCTTTATACGTATGCCCGGTTAATGGGCGGACCTCCTACCCGTGCCGCTGATCGAGATCCGAAAAACGGGTAATATTCGCATCAAAGAAGAGTTTAACGGTCCCGATTGTCCCGTGCCGTTGCTTGGCCACAATCACATCCGCCGTATTCGCATTTTCACCGAGCAATCCCTGCCACTGCGCATAACGGTCATTGAACTTGGAATCATCCTCGCCCGGTTTTCTTTGCGGCTCTTCGCGGGAGAGGTAATATTCCTGCCGGTAGATAAACATCACCACATCCGAATCCTGCTCGATCGAGCCTGATTCCCGCAGATCCGCAAGCTGCGGGCGTTTATCTTCGCGCTGCTCGACCGCCCGGGAAAGCTGGGAGAGCGCAATCACCGGGATATTCAGTTCTTTGGCAATGGCTTTGAGGCCACGTGTAATCTCGGAAATTTCCAGCACGCGGTTACCTTCCGACTGGCGCGAGCCGGATCCCTGCAGAAGCTGCAAATAATCAACGATTAAAAGATCCAGCCCCTTATCGCGTTTTAAACGCCGCGCCCGTGTGCGCAGCGCGCCGATCGTCAGCGCCGGTGTATCATCAATATAAAGCGGCACCTGGGTAAGCTGCTGGCTGGCTTCGACAAAACGGCGAAATTCATCCTGCTTGATCTGGCCTTTACGGATCGCATCACCGGAGATCCCGGACTGTTCAGCCAGGATCCGTGTCGCCAGCTGGTCGGCGGACATCTCCAGAGAGAAAAACCCGACCCGCGCCCCGGATGTTTTATCGCTGGGATCATCGACAAAGGCCTTGGCCGCATTAAAAGCAATATTCACCGCCAGCGAGGTTTTTCCCATCGATGGCCGCGCCGCTAAAATCAACAAATCCGAATCGTGAAGCCCGCCAAGTTTTTGGTCGAGATCCCCGAGCCCTGTTGTCACGCCTGTGACATGACTGTCGGAATGATAGGCTTTTTCAGCAATTTCAATTGCCGTGAGAACCGAATCGCGCAGCGTGATAAAACCGCGCTGCATTTGCCCGCTTTCAGCCAGGGTGAAAAGTTTTTGCTCTGCCGTTTCAATGGCTTCTTCTGCCGCGCGGTCAACTTTCTGATCATAGGCATCTGTCACCACGTCATGACCGATCAGAACCAGCTCCCGGCGCAAAAATAAATCATAGATTGTCTGCGCGTAATCATTCGCATCATTTAACAGCGGCGTTTCAGTTTGCAATTCTTCCAGGTATTTTGCCCCGCCAACCGGCGCCAGCTCATCATCTTTTTCGAAATAACCCTTTAAGGTAATCGCATTGGCTGTCTGGCCGCGCTCAATGACTTTAACAATCGCATCATAGATACGCTGATGCGCCGGCTCAAAGAAGTGATCCGGTTTCAGGCGGCCTTCAACCCGCTCGAGATGGCGATTATCAACGAGAATCATGCCGAGCAAGCCCTGCTCCGCCTCGATATTTCGGGGGAGTTCACGGGCCGCGGCGCCCTCATCTTCTTCACCGCGGACAATAGAAAGATCTGCTGTCATGATTCTTGAAAGACTAGCATGAGCTAAAAATAAAAAGGGAGATTTTTTGACGGGTCCGAATTGTGAACTACGGGGATAAAATCAGTTACAAGCAAGGAGTTGCAAGTTACAAGATATGCTTTTTATACTTCCTTGTAACTTGAACCTTGCAACTTGTAACTAATATCGGTCTTCAACAACCGGCATATTTTCAACCAGGAGTTCTTCATCCGATAAACTGACCAGGCCGGCCGGTGTGACGTGAACAGCGCTTTCAAAAAGCGAATCCTTGAACATCATATTGGCCCGTAAATCAAATGTCCCGTCTTCCTGCCGGGCTGTAACTGTAACCGGTTTAATCATCTGGGCAATGGCTTTGCGCGCTGCCGGGGCCGGTTCATCTTTCCAGTTAATATCGTCAACGCTTTCGCAAATTAGAAAACGTCCATGCCGCCCGGCAACATAAGCAAAAAAGAATTTAACGAATTCGCCGACATTATCCTTGGTAATCTGAACGGGAATACTCTCATTCAGTTTATAGATCGGCGCATTGGTCCAATCCAGAAGATGAACCTCATCCTTTTTTATGATAGCAACGTTTCTCTGCGGTGGCTGAACGTTATGATCTGTAATTTCAACCAGCTCATATCCCTCATAAAAAGACAGGTCAAAGCTCAAAACCTGGGACCCTTCAGGATAAGGCCCCCGGTCCAGTTTTGGATTGATGAGGTCGAGATAGGCCTTGGCCGCCTCTCCCTCATGCTTTTGAAAGGCTTTTTCAAACATCCCTAACGTTTTGCGCGTTTTAGAGGTGATTCGCAAGAGGCTTTTACATTATGACATGTGTTCCTTGTATGATCCTGCGGAAAAGCTTCCGGGTAAATTATCTGATAAAACCGGGATGAAAAGAATTCACTTTTTTTCTGTTTTTATTTTTTGTTCTTCACAATGTGAAAAGCAACTTTCAACATCTTTGTATAAGAGTCTAAAAAACCGGATACGACTCTGCAGAAAGTTTGAAAATTTTCACTTTCAAACTTATGTGAGTAAAAAGACACGAAGTGTCTAATCCACGATCTTCACAGGCCCAACTAAGAACAAAAACCTTATCTTTAAAATATAAAATATATTTTTTTATGTGTGGTTTTGTGTTTTGATCCGACGCTATGCAAAGCAATAATAAAAATATTCTTAGAGCGTACAAAGGTGAAAATACAAAAAGCCTCGGGCGCAGCCCGTGGTGGCTAATGCGACAGGCAGGTCGTTATCTTCCGGAATATCGGGAGCTGCGCAAAACGGCAGGCGGTTTTCTGGATATGGTTTATAATCCGGAATTTGCAAGCGAGGTAACGCTTCAGCCAATCCGACGCTATGGCATGGACGGCGCTATTTTATTTTCAGATATTCTGGTGATCCCGCAGGCGCTGGGGCAAAAGCTCTGGTTTGAAACAGGCGAGGGCCCTAAGCTTGAACAGAATTTTGATTTTGAAAAACTGGATTTATCCAAAATTGATGACACGCTTTCCCCGGTCTATGAAACCGTTTCGAAGGTCCGGCAAAAATTAAAAGAAGAAGGATTTGATCATACGGTCCTGATTGGTTTTTGCGGCGGACCGTGGACGGTGGCCTGCTATATGGTTCAGGGCGGGTCTTCCAGGGACGGTTTTGAAAAGGTCAAAAACTTTGCCGGCGCAAAGCCGGACGTATTTCAGAAAGTTCTGGATGTTGTGACAGACGCAAGTATTCACTATCTCTCCCGCCAGATTGAAGCAGGGTGTGAAGCCGTTCAGCTTTTCGAAAGCTGGGCCGGACTGGTGGAAGGCAATGAATTTGAAAAGTTTGTTATCCGGCCAAATCAGAAAATTGCCCGCGCCGTAAAAGAAAAATATCCGGATATTCCGGTAATTGGATTTCCGCGCGCAGCAGTGCCTGAAGATCTTAAAAGCTATGCAAAAGAAATCGATGTAAATGCAGTTGGTCTTGATTATGATGTCCCGCTTGAAACCGCGCTGGATATTCAGAAAACAGGGAAATGTATACAGGGGAACCTGAACCCGGATTTACTGCTGGCGGGCGGCGAAGGTATGAAAAATCAGGTCCGGGAAATTCTGCAAAGCCTCTCCACAGGGCCGTTTGTCTTTAATCTGGGGCATGGCGTCATTAAAGAAACGCCGCCGGAACATGTTGCAGAACTTGCCAATTTGATCAAAAGCTATAGATCTTAAAATCATGGAAAAGAAAGCCATCATTTTATTTAATCTCGGCGGACCTGATTCCAAGACGTCTATTGCGCCGTTTTTAAAGAATTTCTTCATGGATAAGAATATTATCCGTGCGCCTTATCCTGTGCGTTTTTTCTTATCCCGCCTGATTGCTTACCGCCGCTCCCGTAAGGAAGCCGGGGAAAGTTACGGGGAGCTTGGTAATAAATCCCCGCTTCTTGAAAATTCGCAAGATCAGGCAAGTGCGCTGGAGGATTTGCTAAATAAGGAAGGTATGGCCTGCAAGGTCTTTGTCTGTATGCGCTACTGGCACCCGATGGCGCCTGAAATTGCACAAGCTGTAAAAGATTATGATCCTGATCATATCGTGCTTTTGCCGCTCTACCCGCAATATTCAACCACCACGACGCGCTCGTCTTTCCAGGAATGGGAAAAAGCCTGTGATGATGTTGACCTGCTGGTGCCGACCTCGACCGTGTGTTGCTACCCGTTCGAAGAAGGCTTTCTTAAGGCCGGCGCGGAAAATATTAAAACAGAATATGACCGGTGTCTAAAAGAGACAGGCCGTGCGCCCCGCGTTCTTTTTTCTGCGCATGGTCTACCGGAAAGTGTGATTAAAGACGGCGATCCCTATCAATGGCAATGTGAGGAAACGGCGCGCCGGATTGCTGAAAAACTTGGCAAGATACTTGGCACTGGGAATCTGGACTGGAACATTTGTTACCAGTCCCGCGTTGGTCCGCAAAAATGGATCGGCCCGTCAACCGAAGAAGAAATTCACCGCGCGGCTAAAGACGATGTGCCCCTGGTGATTTACCCGCATGCCTTTACGCAGGAGCATGTCGAAACGCTGGTCGAGCTGGATATTGAATATCGGGAGATTGCCGACCATGCAGGTCTGCCTGGCTATTACCGCGCCGCTTGCGCGGGCACCCACCCGGTTTTTATTGAAGGGCTTGCCGATATTGTAAAGCGTGAGGCTTACCGCACCTGGACTGCGCCTGATACGGGAAAACGTTTATGCGGGCAAAACTATTGCCGCTGCGCGGCTTAAAGGCTAAGACAAAGCATGGTTGATTTTCTCGGACAATATTATCTCTGGATCAAAGCCCTGCACGTCATTGCCGTGATCGCGTGGATGGCCGGGATGCTCTATTTGCCGCGGCTGTTTGTTTATCACGCTGACGCACCTAAGGGCGGGGAGCTGTCCGAAACGCTCAAAATCATGGAACGGCGTCTTTTGCGCATTATCATCAATCCGGCGATGATTTTGGCCTTTCTTTTTGGCGCTCTGATGCTTTGGGTGAACTGGGACGGGCTGATAGCGCAAGGCTGGATGCATGCCAAGCTCACCCTCGTGATTTTGATGAGCGGCGTGCACGGGTTTTTTGCCCGCTGGCGCAAACAATTTGAACGAGATGAAAATACCCGCTCTGCAAAATTCTACCGGATCTGGAATGAAGTGCCGACCGTGATGATGATTGCGGTCGTTATTTTCGTGATCGTCAAACCGTTTTAAAACATTATGAGCATGTATTACCGAAGCCCAGATTATAGCATTTTTCTACCATGCCTTTGAAAAGATCGTCGGCGTCATATGGGTCAACAAAGTCTTCACCGAGATAGTTTTCGAAAGTTTCTAAAATATGGACGAGCTCTGCGGTTATCATGCAGCCTTCGGAACGATAGGTAATTGTGAGATCGTTTGGTTCAATTTCTTCGGCTTCGTCGTCGGCAAGTGCTTCGTCAAGCTCCAGAAGCTGCCGGTTTTTGACCCAGCGCTCGGAAAATCCATTTGTAAAATCACGATCCATCGCAATTTGATCAAGAAAGCCATGTAAATGCTGTTTATATGCGGGTTTGTCGGGCCACATCATGCCAAGGGTTACCAGCCCTGTTGATATATCTTGCATAAAGATGCGTACAGATTCGTCAATATAGTCTTTTTTAAATCCGCATTTCAGTAAAATCTGGCCTATCGTTGTATTAATAAGACGAATATCGGCGTCGTTAACCTCTATTTCGGTGAAGTTTTCCCGACCCTGGGCAGCACAGTTGTAATAAATTGAGACAGATCTGTAACTCATCTTAACCTTTGATATATTTTATTGTTATGTATAACTTATATAAGAAAAGGCGCAAGTTCTATTTATAGATTGTCCCGCCCAAATAATAACATTATGTATAATATAAGTGTTTTCTCACATATCCTGTTTTAATAATTGACTCCTGCCAGCTAACTCGCTATAAACCGGGTATCTTTTATAAGATTTTCCGCGACATTGAAGGATTTTGATGAAAGCCAAAGGGGCTTTCAGGCGTGAAAAGAAAAAAGTTTACCCCTTTTTAAAAAACCAATTTAAACCAAGGATAAAGACCAATTAATCGTATGGGCAAGGTCATGTCCGTCATTTTCCAAATAACTTAAAAAACCAAACGGCTTTCACAATGAATTTACAGGAACTCAAAACCCGTTCTCCCGCAGAGCTTCTCGCTTTTGCTGAAGAGCTTGAGATCGAAAATTGCACGGCGATGCGCAAACAGGACATGATGTTTGCCATCCTCAAACAACTCGCGGATCAGGGCGTCCCGATTGCGGGTTCCGGTGTGCTCGAAGTTTTACAGGACGGGTTTGGATTTTTACGCAGCCCCGAAGAAAACTACCTGCCGGGTCCGGACGATATTTATGTATCGCCCTCCCAGGTGCGCCGTTTTGGTCTTCGCACCGGGGACATCGTGCAGGGCGGGATCCGCGCCCCGAAAGATTCAGAGCGTTATTTCGCCCTGCTTAAAGTCGATAGTATTAACGGTGAACCGCCGGAGAAAATCCGTCACCGCATTAACTTCGATAACCTGACCCCGCTTTATCCGGAGCGCAAGGTCAAGCTGGAAATCGAAGATCCGACCAAGAAGGCCTTTACCCAGCGCATTATTGAACTGACCTCTCCGCTTGGCTTTGGTCAGCGCGCGCTTCTCGTTGCGCCGCCGCGCACCGGGAAAACAGTCATGCTGCAAAATATTGCAACCTCAATTGCCGAAAACCACCCGGATGCCTATCTGATTGTTTTGCTGATTGATGAGCGCCCGGAAGAAGTGACAGACATGGCGCGCTCTGTACGCGGGGAAGTCATTTCCTCAACCTTTGATGAACCGGCGTCCCGTCACGTCCAGGTAGCTGAGATGGTTCTCGAAAAAGCAAAACGTCTCGTCGAACATAAACGCGATGTTGTCATCCTGCTCGATTCCATTACGCGTCTTGCCCGCGCCTATAATACGGTTGTGCCATCTTCCGGGAAGGTCCTGACCGGGGGTGTGGATGCGAATGCACTGCAACGTCCAAAACGTTTCTTCGGCGCGGCGCGGAATATTGAACAGGGCGGCTCGCTGACCATTATTGCCACCGCGCTGATTGATACCGGTTCGCGGATGGATGAAGTGATCTTCGAAGAATTTAAAGGAACCGGTAACGCCGAGATTGTCATGGATCGCAAGATTGCCGATAAACGCGTCTTCCCGGCCATTGATATTCAAAAATCCGGAACCCGGAAAGAAGAGCTTCTGGTTGATAAAGACACGCTTCAGAAAATGTGGATCCTACGCCGGATCCTGAACCCGATGGGCACCGTCGATGCAATGGAATTCCTGCTTGATAAACTCAAGACCTCGAAGACCAATGACGAATTTTTCGAGTCCATGAACCAGTAATTCTAGAAAATACCTAAAAGAAACCCGGTTAGATGGGGGTCTAACCGGGTTTCTTTGTGTGTGGGAAAACAAATTCTTGTGTTTATGCTGCTTTTTTATACAGTTTTTCTCTTTTTTGACCCTGTTTTGTCTGTTTTTTGAGCCCTTCCTGCGTCCGGTAGGCTAAATCCAGCGCTTTAGCAGCCTCTAAAAGGCGGTTTTTTTCTTCAAAACGGCCCTGAATGGCTAATTTTTCATCGTAAGCGGCATCATAAAGCGCTTTGACGTCAAATAAAGAAATATCTCCTCTATTATCGTTTTGTGCCTGCGCGCCGCGCTTCATCATCCAGAATTTCCATTTTGCCATGTTTAACATTCTCTCTCTCCTCTAAGGGCCGGTAACCGCCGTTTTTTGTAGATGAGCATCTTTATACTAGACAAACAGTTAATAAATGGTTAAGAAAACATAGAAAGTAGAATTTAATTCGACAAATAATGGAATTTAGTTCTATAAAGTTTGAAAAATGATTACGAGACACCAAATTGCTGCTGCGCGTGCTTTGCTGGAATGGACACAGGATGACCTTGCCGGCGCGTCAGGCGTATCCAAAGACATGATCTCAAAGATTGAGGGCGGTAAATCTGCCGGAAGTTTAAAAAGCATACAAAATATTCAGGGCGCGCTTGAAAAATCAGGGCTGGAATTTTCTGAAAATGAAGGCGTTTCACGCAGATCAGGAAATGTTTCTATTTTTAAAGGGCGGACAGGTTTTCTGGACTTCCTGATAGATGTTTATGAAACCGTCAAAAACGGTGGCGAAATACTTGTCAGCAATGTGAATGAAGCTGATTTTTTAAAATGGGAAGGAGATGAAGCTCAGGCCCATATGGACCGGATGGCCTCAATACAAAATCTGCGCTTTCGTATTTTGATTGAAGAAGGTGATGATAATGTTGTTGCCTCAAATTATGCGAAGTACAAACAGGTTCCTATAGAACAATTTAACGACATTCCGCTTTATATGTACGGTGATAAAACCGGCATTATCGTTTTTGAAGACGATAATGTTGAAGTGTTTGTCGTTTCCCATCCAACTATTTCCGCTTATTTCCGCTCCAGATTTTTGGAGACATGGAAAACCGCAAAGGATATATAAGAATGGTTGCTACACTTCTTAAATTCCAGCCAAAACCTCAGTTAACACAAACTTCTTTCTGGAAGGAATGGTCGGATATCATTATTGGCAAAACTGCAGGAACGCTTGGGCAGTATGAATATAACGATTCTTCCATGGCGATATGGAACAAGTTTTTAAAAGACAACGCCGACGTCTATTATGCGCCCGGAAATGAGCCTGTTGTTATCAAAAGGGGGATTCCGGTTTCGGCTGAAATAATTGGGAATGGTCCGGTTACTTTGGTTTCACGGGGGTGCGGAACAAAATTTTTTGCAAAAGAAGGGCTATTGAAACCCTATCTCAAGAACATTGCTAAGGTCATATATATGGACCGCACAGAAAATGCTCTGGATCAGTCGGAATATGAAGGACGTAAACTTTTTCCCGATGCTATTCATAAAAGAATCTGCCACGATATTTTTGATCCGGCTTTACGCTATGATGTGATTGGAACTGAGGTCAATGTTCTCTTTGGGCTGACCTTAAATAATGTTTCCGGTTTTGTTCAGGATGGCCCGCCGCAAAAAGACTATCAGGATAAAATCAAAGCGATGAAAGAGCAGATGTCACAGGGTGCGCATTTTCTTGTTACGGGCGATACGAACCAGGATAAAGAAAGTAATGAAGCAGCTTATAGAGGGCAGATTGCTTTTGCGTTATCAATGTTACGCAGAAACGGAATCTCTATACCTTTTGATTTTGAAGTTGAATATCATCCTGAATCTTACTTGCTGGCGCATTATTTTGTCTCTGACCAGGTCTGGCCTGTAAACATCCCTACATTATACGGGGATATAAGATATCATAGAAAGAAACGTATCCACTTTAACAGTTCAGGGAAATTTCCTGCTGATGTCCAGATTAAATGGACGGAGGATGCCGGTTTAAAATCTCACTTTAGGCCGGAAGAAACGATGAAAGATCATCAGGGACGCATTGCCTGGTTTCATTTCCAAAAGTAATTATTTTCTCTTAGGTTCCTACGTCTTCCCTTTATCGCCCTGCTTTTTAGGCTCATCGGAAGAAGGCGCGGGGTTCATATTAACGCCCATCTGCGCCCAGAACATTTTCTGCATGTCCTGCATACTCTGAAGGCCCATCGGAAACCACGTCTTCATAAAGCTTTCCGGGTCCATCGAGCGGATATTATCTGCCATCCGCTCTTCCATTTCCTTCATCATCTTTTCCTGCATCGGGGCAACGTCCGGCAGGCCGAGGAATTTGCGGGCCTCTTCAGGGGTGCAGTCTATTTCAAATTCAACCTTCATACCCCTATTCTTAAAACAAAAATGGACGTCATGCAAAGCTCTTGCTAGGGTAACCCCTTACACGGACAGAAAAAGGAGAACGCCATGAGTGAGATAATCGTTCCATCCAAGGACGGCGGGCAGTTTTCGGCATATCTGGCAGAGCCTGATGAAAAACCGGCAGGCACAATTGTCGTGATTCAGGAAATTTTCGGGGTAAATGCGGGCATTCGGGGCAAATGCGACTGGCTGGCGGCGCAGGGATTTATGGCGCTGGCGCCGGATTTATTCTGGCGGATTGAACCGGATGTGCAGCTGACCGATCAGACCCAGGAAGAATGGGACAAGGCTTTTGCACTGATGAATGCCTTTGACATTGAAAAAGGGATTGATGATTTACGCGCGGCAAAACATTTGCTGCGCGGCCATGCGTACGGCAACGGCAAGGTTGGCTGTTTAGGTTACTGTCTTGGCGGCAAGCTGGCTTATTTGATGGGCTGCCGCACGGATATGGATGCGTCCGTTAGTTATTACGGTGTCGGTCTCGATGAGCTAACGGGTGAAGCCGCAAATGCAAAAGGCAATATCATGCTGCATATCGCGCAGGAGGACGAATATGTTTCCAAAGAGGCGCAGGAAAAAATCCATGCGGATCTTGATGGAAACAATCAATTTACACTGCACAGCTATCCCGGTATGGGCCACGCTTTTACCCGTCAGGGCGGCGCACATTACGATGAGCAGGCGGCCAAATTGGCTGACGACCGTACAATCCAGTTTTTAAAAACGCATTTAAGTTAAACCGAAGTATCCTTTGTGAGTGAAACACCCCGTCAATTTGAAAAAACGCAGGACCCGGCGCTGTTAAAGCGCGCGCTGGAACGGGTCCGGAGCGTCTGTAAAGGCAACGGGGTCAAGCCGGAAGACATCAAGATTGCAGGCAGTGATCTTGAAATTCGGATCACGCAGGCCGCGACGTACCTGTCGTTAAAACCCCGCCAGAGCGAAAAAACCGTCAACGGCAAGCAAAGTTCCGGCATTCCCGTCTCTAACCGCGCTGACATGCAGGGCCGGATTGATAAGGAAATTTTAGGGGCGATCAACCAACCTTCCAAGCGCGAAAACATGCTCAAAAATTTAATGGAGCGTGATGATGCCGGCTTTGGGCTGAAAAATAAAACGGTTAGTTTAAATGATCTCTCACAGGATTATTCCTGGTCGGAAGGATGCAAGACCTGCCATGCACAGGGACGAATCCAGTGCCCGCGCTGTCATGGTCAGCGCCAGGAAAAATGTTACCAATGTCATGGCACAACGATGATCACCTGCAATATGTGCCGCGGCACGGGGCAGGTTACAGGCCCGGACGGTAAGCAGAAAACCTGCACCAAATGTCATGGTAAAGGTCGGGTGCGCTGTAATGTGTGTCATGGCACCGGGCGGATTACCTGCCGCCAATGTAAGGGAACCGGCTTTGCAAGTTGCACGGTTTGCGGTGGGACGGGGTATAAAAGTCATATCGTTCATGTTTCTGTGCAGGCTGAGCCGCATTTTGAATTTGACCGCGCGGATTTGCCCGAAGGGCTGATTAAAATGCTTGAAAAAAAGCCGCAAAAACTGGTTTCCAGCGAAACTGTTAAGATCGACGCTACGCCGATTGAAGATGAAGCCGACACGCTTGGCATCTTTTATATGCTGAAATTTCCGGCCGGTGAGATGTCCTTTTCTTTAAAAGGAAAAGAGATGAAAGCCTCCCTTTATGGATACGATGCGCGTTTATCCGGCCTGCCGCCTTTTTTAGAAAAAATAATCGCGCCGGGCCTGGCAGACCTGAAAAAAGCTGCCGCCGGGCAAGGGGGTGTCGGAAGTGCGGTGAAAAAAGCTTCCCGCTACAGGCTTCTTGGCCTCGCCTTAATTACGGCATCCCAAAAATCCGTTAAGGAAACGGCCAAACGGCTTTTGGTGTCTTTCCCGCTTGGCCTGCGCGCGCAGGCGGCAAAAGAGATTGCAAAACAAGCCGATCAGGCCGCGGCACTGATTACCAGAAAACCGCGCTATATTGGCCTTGCGCTGGGACTTGTCATCGTCGCGCTGCTGTACGGGCTTTATTATATTGGTCCTGGCCGCTTAGCGATTGAACCGTTTTTAGGTACCAATAATATGGCCAAAGCGGTGGTTGATATGATGATTATTTTCCTTGGCGGATCAATGACAACATTAAGCATCCGCATGACAGCAAGAAATGCGTTGCAGAACGCTCTTGGTCATTTGGTTGATGCCAAGCAAAGAAAAAAACTTCTTCCCAAAACCCGCTCCTCTGGCTGGTGGGGGTATGCGGGAGGGCTTGTCGTTTACCTTTTAATGGTGGAATTAACGGCACATTATAACCCCGACGCCACACCATTCTGGTATGCGCATCTTCGTTCCTTTATCGGATTGTAGTTTCCCAAAGGTACAGCAGAAATTTTTTGTAATTAGAACAAACAGAATTTTGTCTGGGCAAGGCACGACGAGCGAAGTGTACGTTCAGTTACACGAGTGAGGAGTAACGCAGCCCAGGCGAAATTCTGGAAGTTATAATAATGCCCCCGGCTTTGTAGTTTATGAGGAGAGGACGATCCTACGTGAAAGCCGGGGGCACTTTGTTGACGCGAGGGACGTTTCGCGTTTCTGTTTTGGACAGCGCTTTACTTCATGGCTTTTCCGATCATGCTTAAATGCACCTGCTTGATACAATCCCGGTAAGCAGCCACAGAAAGGGCCAGACTGTGGCGGGGCTTGCGGGATGGTAGCGGCGCAGTGTTTTCACTTTGATCAGCACTGGAGAAGTGCCCGGCCTGACTGGTGAGCGTGTAGGGTTTCAGAGCATAGCGGGCTCCGAGAGCCAGACCGATAGCCATGACGATGCCGGCCGTCCTGGTTTGCCCGGGGAGGAGCGGGACGGAGTGTGCCCGGGCGTTTGAAGATTGGGTCTTTGCAGAAGAGGCCGTCGGCGCGGCCCGGCGGAGAAGGGGAAGACACGGATCTGCTTTTGGTCCCAATCTTGTCTCTAAGGAAGTTTGTGTTGTCTTGTTTTGGTCGTCCGGATCCTGGTAGGCGGCGGCAACGGCGGACATGACCATCATGGCAAAATACAAACAGGCAGCAAAAAAGACGGCGGCGAGCACAATTTTGCTGACGCCCCAGCCTTCTTTTTGTTCATGGCTGCAGAGCTTGTAGTCGTTTAAAGAACCATAAGCTTTATGATGACTCATCTATCTACCCATCCTTCGTCTGCGTTTCCCTGAAAATGCGGCCGGTTGCAAAGCCCTGCAAAGCTTTAGCGAAGCAGGGTCCGGCTCTTGTCAGCGCACACGTTTGCATGCGCTTTCAGATCGCAGCGACCTAATAAGATCATTACACCATGAACTATTAATTATGACAAATAATATCGTTTCGGATTTAGGACGAGTTTAAATAAAATTGCGGGCAATCTCTTCAGGCGTAGGTGCTGATGCGGTTTCTCGTACCACGTTTCTTCCGCCCTGGCTCAGACTGTCGATATGTTCATCCAGGAGTTCAAAAAGCCCGTCCTGATTGGGGTGAAAAGAATGTTCGGCAAAATACCGTGCTCTATATTCTGTGCTAATGGCGAGTGTAAATAGAGGGGTAGGCTGGTTTTCTATCAGCTCTTCTATCCTGCCAAGTTTTGCAAATCCCATATTTTTCGGGGATTCTCGCAGTGTTTTTCCCGGGGCGTAAAGAAATTCGCCAAGATTTGTCAGTTGTTCTACGGTCTGGGTGTGTAAAGGGTAATCTGACAGGCTTGTTAAAATAACAAGGCCACCGGAAGATGCGATCTGGTTCAGCTTTTGGGCTAGTCTGCTATTAGTTCTGACAGGGTTTTCACTTCCAAAAATCAAGGCATTTAGGTCACATAAGATGGCCAGAGAGTCTGCTGTGCCTGTCTTTTGTGAATATATATTGTATTTTTCTCTTAATGCTGCCCGGGATACTAGAAAGTCGCCTATTGCGCTCATAATCTTCATATTACACACCCTTTATTCTGTTTTTGTTGATTAGCGGGCATTGGTAATTTATTTTTATGAAAATGTCTACAAAAAATTCATAAATTCTAAGATGCGCTTATAGAGCAAAACCGCTTGTTTTTCGCAGCTGTGCAAGGCATATAGCCGATATGGCTTTTGTTCCGGATACGATTTTTGCGCTCTCTTCCGCGCCGGGAAAAGCCGGTGTGGCGGTGATCCGTGTCTCCGGCCCACAGGCGCTGGAATCCGTTAAGATATTAATAAATAAGGATAAAGCACCGGAAATTGGTATTGCTGCGCTGCACAATGTCTATGCTCCAATATCTGACAATATGACTAATGTTCCACGTGGAACATTTTCCACAGATCCCTCTGATAAGATCGGGGATAATCTGATCGATAAGGCGCTGGTCCTTCCTTTTAAGGCGCCGCGCAGTTTTACCGGCGAAGACGTCGTCGAGTATCACTGTCATGGTTCACCCGCTGTCGTTGCGGCCATGCTTGAGGTTCTCGCCGCTCAGCCTGGCCACCGCCACGCCCAGCCCGGGGAATTTACCCGCCGGGCGTTTGAAAACGGCAAAATGGATCTCACAGAGGCTGAGGCTGTTGCCGATCTGATTGATGCGGAAACGCAGGCGCAGCGCCTTCTTGCGCTGGATCAGATGGGCGGGGCTTTGTCCGCACTTTATACCGGCTGGGCAGAAGAGCTTAAAAAAGCGCTGGCCTATATTGAGGCTGT
>JANQIB010000012.1 GCA_028282385.1 Alphaproteobacteria bacterium | reverse complement strand
AAAAGTGGCCCCAGGATTAGTTGCGCACCTTCATTGATGGCGCTGCTGGTAGCCTGCGCGGCCCCTTGAGAGGTTCCTTTTGTATCCCGCGGCATCAATTCAAAATTCTGTTCACTGAGATCGAAAAGGGCAAGCTGCGCCGCCTGAAGCATGGCTTCTCCCATCGCGGCATGTTGTCCACTTAAGGGAAGCAGGATGGCAACTTTTGTCGCCGGGCGTCCTGCGGGTGCAATTTGTCCTGCAACCTGCGCGGCTTCAGCTGGTGCGCCTTGCGGCATCGGCGCGGCCATTTGTTCGTTCGTACCGGTCTCCCAGGGCGCACGGCTTGTGGTCTCTGTGGTATTACAGGCGCTCAGGATAAGAACCAGAGCGCAGAGGATAACTATGCAAGAGGGCTGTTTTTGTCGCATGGAACTCTTTATTCTTTTCAGTTGAAATGTATAGCAACCCTACACAAAAAGCAGGCCGCGGCAAACCCAAAGACGGATCTGATCCTCAGGGAAAATCTCCGGATATGGATCAGGCGCTGCCGGCGGGATTATATCTTGTCTCGACCCCGATCGGGAACTTACGGGATATTACCTTCCGGGCGCTGGACATATTGTCTTCGGTTGATGCGATCGCCTGTGAAGATACCCGTGTGACCGGCAAACTTCTCAGTGCCTATAACATTAAGAAAAAGATGATGTCCTATAACGACCATAATGCGAATGGCCGGCGGGGCGGGATTTTAGAGGCAATTGCCGAGGGGCAGGCTGTTGCGCTGGTCAGTGATGCGGGCGCGCCGCTAATCTCTGATCCGGGCTATAAGCTTGTTCGGGAAGCCGTCAGGGCCGGGCATAAAGTCACATCCATTCCCGGGGCGAATGCGGCGGTCACCGCCCTGCAGCTTTCCGGTCTGCCCAGCGATTCTTTTTGTTTTGGCGGGTTTTTACCGCCCAAGCCTACGGCGCGCAAACGCGTTTTGGAAAAATGGAAAGATATGGATGCGACGCTTATTTTCTATGAAACCGGCCCGCGTCTTGAGGCCAGTCTGAAAGATATCAAATCCGTTCTGGGAGACCGCCCGGTTGCGCTGGCGCGTGAGCTTACCAAGATGTTTGAAGAAATCCGCCGGGAAAAAGTATCAAAGCTTTTATCCGAAGTGCGTCAGAAAGGTCCGCCAAAAGGGGAAATTGTTCTGGTGATTGGTAAGGAAGAACCCGAAGAAATGCCGCAGGTCAATCTGGATGAACAAATCAAAAAAGCGTTAGAAACCATGTCGGTACGAGATGCTGCTGAATTTGTGGCTGAAGCAACCGGCAAGCCGAAAAAGACAATTTATACGCTGGCGTTAAAACTTTCAGGAAAATGATGCAAAAATCAAAAAGACAAAAAGCCTATGAAAAGGGGCTTTTGGCTGAAGAAATGGCGGCCATGTTTTTGCGTTTGAAGGGCTATCGGATTTTAGAAAAGCGCTATAAGACTCCCCTCGGAGAGATTGATATTATTGCTAAAAAACCGAATCTTCTTGTGATGGTTGAGGTTAAAGAGCGCAAAACAATAGATGAGGCACTCAGCTGTGTGTCTCCTGCCTCGCAAGGGCGGATTCGCCGGGCCTGTGATTATTACCGTACGTCTCATCCGGTCCATGAAAAAGACACAATCAGGTTTGATCTTATAGCGGTGCATATGCCATTCTTAATCAAACATCTTCAAAATGCGTGGTGATCCCATGATAGCTTCAATCAAAAACCTTTCTTTAATTTTCTGCATAGCAGGGCTTCTGGGGTTGAATGCCTGTACGACGGTTGGAATGGCTACCGGGGCTGCGGCAACAACAGGCATTGCCGCTGCGCAGGAAGGCGGGCTCAGCCGCGCGATAAGTGATACCAAGATTAAAGCTCTGATTAATGATGCCTGGCTGAAATATGATCTGGATACATTTGCCAAGCTTAGTACAACGGTGAAAAATGGCCGGGTTCTCATCACCGGCGTGGTGCAGGAACCCGAACACCGTGTTGAAGCTGTTCGACTGGCCTGGCAGGTGGAAGGGGTCAAATCGGTCATTAATGAAATCCGGGTTGCGGAAAGCGAAGGGATTGTTGGTTTTGCCAAGGATAGCTGGATCTCGACGCGCCTGCGCACGGAAATCACCTTTGATACGGATATTCAGTCAATTAACTATTCAATCGAAACCGTGCAGGGCGTCGTTTATCTGATGGGTTATGCGCAAAACCAGCTTGAGCTCAATGATGTGATTGAGCATGCACGGACCATTCCGGGCGTTAAGCAGGTTGTCAGCTATGTAAAGCTGGTCGGGATTGATGAAGATGAAATGCGCGCCGAGCAGTTGGCCCCGGCTCAAGAAAGCACGGCTTTTGATCAACCGGCGGCCCAGCCTTCTGATCCGTCTTTACAAACTGCACCGAATGCGTCTGCACCTGCTTCTGTGGATGCGGAGCCAATTCCGCTTGAATAAAAAAAGCAATATGGATTTTGACCCTCAGGACATTCTCGTTCAGACAGGCAAAGGGCCTGACGATGAGATTGATCTCGTAAAATCTGCTTTGGCCCTCGCGGCATCCGATCATGAAGGGGTTTCAGTTGGGCGTTATCTCAATCATATCAAAAAGATGTCGGATGACGTTCAAGTCTATCACAGGCAATTGCTGGCTGACGGCGCGGCGGATGATGGCGGGACAAAACTTGCGGCGCTGAAGCATGTTCTGGCCGATGTCAATGAATATACCGGGGATATTCAGACTTACGATGATATTCAAAATGCGGATTTATTTCGTGTAATTGATCGGCGGAAGGGTCTGCCGATTGCTTTATCTATTCTGTATGTCGAAGCCGGGCAGGCGCAGGGCTGGGATGTGCGGGCGCTTAGTTTTCCCGGGCATGTCCTGTGCCGGATCGAAGATCAGGATGGAGAGCGGCTGATTTTTGATCCGTTTGAAGATGCCCGTGTGATGAGCGCACCTGAAATGCGCGCGCTGGTAAAAATGGTTATCGGGCCTCAGGCAGAATTGTCTGCAGCGTTTTATGAAACGGCCGGTAAGCGGGAAATGCTTGTTCGTCTGCAAAATAATATCAAGCTGCGCCAGATTGAAAATTCTGACTATAAAAATGCCCTGAAAACAGTCAAATCAATGCAATTGATTGATCCTTCCGAGTACAGGCTATTGCTTGATGCAGGGGTGCTTTATGCGCGTTTGGAGCAAAAAAGAGCCGCAATTGAAATGTTAGGGCTGTATATTGAGCAGGCGCCAGATCCTGAAGAGCGCGCGGAGGCTCAGGCAATGCTTGTTCAGCTGCAGGAAACGCTCCAATAAATTTTCAATAACACCTGTTTTAATCGGGGCAAAAATGTGGACATGGCAAGGTATTTTTATGTGCCCCCTTGCAGGTCGGCTGTGGGCATTTTACTGTTAGCCCTAGCTTAAGTGATTCGCATTTTTCTTTCCAAGGAGTAACCCATGCGCGCCCGTTTTATTTTGACCCCTTTGATGGTTTTAACTTTAGCAGCCTGTTCATCGACTGATGATGAGTCGGTTGACGCAATGGATATGGGCAGTGCGCCGGTTGCGCAGGGAACCTATGAAGGAGAGGGCGGCGAATATGGCACTGCGGGTGTCGAAGGTGTTGACGGTGCAGCGCTTCAGGGGAGTGCGCAGGATTTTGCCGTGAATGCCGGTGATCGGATCTTTTTTGCCTATGACAGTTATGATTTAACGCCGGAGGCGCGCGGTACCTTGGATCGGCAGGCGCAGTGGCTCAATCAGAATAGCGGTTTGAATGTTACGGTTGAAGGCCATGCAGATGAGCGCGGCACACGTGAATACAACATCGCACTGGGAGAACGCCGTGCCAATGCAGTGAAAAATTACCTTATTTCACAAGGTGTGAGTGCTGGCCGTCTGAATGTGATCAGCTACGGAAAAGAGCGTCCCGCTGTTGTTGGAGATGGCCCTGGAAGCTGGGCGCAGAACCGGCGTTCCGTGACCGTGGTTCAGTAAAGGAAATATGAGTAAGATTTCTCCTAAACTTCTCTTGATGACTGGCGCGCTTCTTTTGAGCGCGCCTTGTCTTTCTTACGCGCAAGGCGATGTTGAAAATCGTTTAGGGCGTCTTGAGAATGAAATCCAAACGCTGAGCCGCGCGGTTTACCGTGGTGAAAGCCCGCCTTCTGTGCCGCCGATTAACGCGCAAACAGCCGGGAATGTTGAAGTACGGATGCAGCAGCTCGAAAGCCAGTTGCGTGACCTGACGGGGCGGGTTGAGCAGCTGACTTTTGAACAGCAGCAGCTTAAAAACCGTTTGGAGAAGGTTGAAAAGGCGCCTGTAGCGCAGCCATCTGTAGCGTCTCAAACACCTCCTCCTGCACAGCAACCGCCGCAGCCGCAAACACAACAGACGCCGGAGGTTCAGCAATCCTTGTCCAACATGAAAACCGTCCGCCCGCTTCCGGCCAGCGATGCCGCCGGGCAGTATGAACAGGCTTTTGCTTATATCAAGTCGGGCGATTACGGTGCGGCAGAAGGGGCTTTTTCAAGCTTTCTGGAAAGCTACCCGGACCATGCCCTGACCCCCAATGCGATGTACTGGCTGGCTGAGAGTTATTATGTACGTAATCAGTTTGACAAAGCTTCGAAGGCATTTGCCGAAGCATACCAGAAATTTCCCGGAGGGCCGAAGGGAGCTGATAACCTGTTGAAACTTGGCATGTCCCTATCGGGGCTCGGTAAAACCGAGGAAGCCTGTATCGCGCTTGGCCAGCTTGCGCGGGAATACCCTGCCGGACCGACAACTATTCTGCGCCGCGGAGAGCAGGAGCAGGACCGCTTAAAATGTCGGTAATTGTTTAGATAACTTCTTGCCCTGAAAACATTGAATCAATTTCATTTTGTGAAAAGCGCTCGTCTCCGCCTGTGACGGCTTTTTTGACGTCCTCTTCACTGGGATTAATGTCGATTCCGATTTTGCTCAGCATGGTTGAGAGTTTGCCTTCAATGTCATGCAGGTTTTCCAGCGTGTTGCGAATACGTTGTCCGGTCATATCCTGGAAAGTACACGCCATCAGGATTTCCTGAACATCCGACTTTACCTGGTTTAAAGCTTCTTCGCGGCTGTCATGATTATCCCAGTCTTCTTCTTTCAGGCGTTCTGCGATTCTATCAGCAGCATCCAGGATCGTGTTTGCTGCGCTTTCTGTATCTTCAATGACAGCTTCCAGTTCAACGCCTGCATTGACCTGGGAGTCGCCATCGCCGCTATAGGAAATTGCGGCCAGAACCTGCAGAATTTCTGAAAATTGCTTGCGGGTATTTTCCTCGGCCATATCAACCTGCTGTGAGGTTGCATTAATCTCCATCGAGATTTCATCAAAGCGGCGCTTGAAGAGTGTTTCCATGGCAGATATTTGCGCCGCCATATCCTGAAGTTCATCAAGTAATGCGCCCGGATCAGTCGGCGCTTCTTTGTTCGCAGAAATAGATTTCACTTCGCTCATGTGATTATCCCGTTAAAGGCCCCTTTTTAGACCAACCATTATAGGACGAAAAGGGTTAACAAAAACCTTCAATCCGGAAAAATACATCTGTAACCCGCGGTGCGCAGGGGCTGAAGGAAATGTAAACCTACATTTGCGTTCATATTTTTTTAAGGTTTTAAAATCGCGCGAGCAGAAACGCTGAGCGTGATTGTGCTTTCTCCGGCCTCAGCCACAGGCGCAGACACGCTTTCCCCTTTCATTGCCATCATTTCCATGCCGTAAGAGCGGTGCACAGCTTGCGGGAAATGAGAGTTACTCTGGACCTGCACATCGCGCAGTTCAGCAGAGGATTTGCCGAGCGCTTTTGCGGCGCGGTTGGCGCGTGTCTGAAGCTGTTTTAGCGCATCTTCCATCAAGCCGTCCTGGATCGCCACGGCTGTTTCCGGCGCGAGCATATAAGACAGATCTTCCATCACCAGTTTCATTTCCTGTAACTTAGCCACGGTTTTCAAAACCGTTTCCGCATCTTTGGATTTAATCGTCATAGATTGTGAGCCTTCCCAGATTATTTCTTTCGTGCGCTCAATCTCATCTTCATACACGTCATAACCGCCCGTGCTGACTTTCAGGGTTTTCTCTTTCTTGACGAGGTCCACAGCCTTTTTCATCACGCTGTTGATCTCATCCTGCAATTTCGCCGGGTTACGGTTCTTCGCGTTATAAGAGAGCGATGCGACGAGCAAATCCTGCTCCACCTCTTTACGCTCGGTTGCGCTAATGCTCAAAATCACCTGGCCGTCGGGCAAGGTCAGGATCGGATCCTGCATCTGCGCAAAAGCGGACTTAGCCGACAGCGGAAAAAGAACAAGAGCAATCAGTAAAGCAAAACGGATCATAAGGGCCTCCAAAAGTTAATGTGGGTTTACTCTATGTGGACTAACATTTTTTGTAAATGTTTGAACCAGCATATAAAAAAGTGGACTTAGTCCACATTGCTATCGGATTTTGGCTTTTTCTTGTTCAAAGGGAAGAGGATCCCCTGCGGTTTATCATAGCGCATTATGACAACCGCTTCCGCCCGCCCGTCATTGAGCATCTCCAGATAGCGCGCAAAATGCGTTTTGAATTTATGTGTCGTCACGCCGACATAGCCTTCCGGCAAGTCGTGTTGTTTCATTCTATTGTCCTTTGTTATGGAATAAAAAAGCCCGCTTAGTCCGCCTTCGCTCTTACGAGCTACGGCGCGATAAACGGGCGCATGTCTCCTGTTGATGAAACCATCATAGCACAAAACGCAGTGAAAAGGGAGGGTTTTCTTTTTAAAACCACGAAGACGCGAAGGCACGAAGTCTCACATTGTCATTGCGAGGGAACAAAGTGACCGAAGCAATCCATAGGAGAGATCGCATGGATTGCCGCGTCGCTACACCACACACGTGTGGTTTAGCTCCTCGCAATGACGTGAATGAGGTTCCGCTCTGTCTTTCCCTAAATCCCGCAGAGTGGTTTTTTTTATAGGGGTGCCATACTTCTAGCAATGTTGACTGATAGTGTGTAATTATTTGTTATGAAATGGTTGCAATATTAGGATTATTGTCCTATATTATGGGTGAAAAAACAGTGGGTCACCAGTATTTTTATTATGTGTAATAATATAAAGGTTGTACAGTAAGGGAATTTTTTACTATTGGTATGTCAATCTTATAACAAGGACATTAAACTTAACCGAGTGATTTGATTCACATTTTTAAATTATGGCTCCTAATCCAAACACACAAAATATGAAAATACCAACAGACGCAGAGTTAGATGGCGGCTTTTCTTGGCATGCAGAGGTTACATTGCCAACAGCAAGTAAAGATTGCCAACAAACTCTTTTTGATATTGGACAACTAGAGACAGGAATCCGTCTAACAATTTTTATTGATAAAAATAATAAACTTGCTGCGAACTTTAGACCATTACAAGGACAAGTGGGCCAAATATCAGTGGGAGGCATATACGAGAAATTTGTAGGTTCTGGGTATGTACATGTGGGCGCACAGGTTGAAGAGAAAGAGGAAGATTATTTCCTAAGATTATATTTTGATAAGGAAGAAGTGGCTTCAGGAAAATTTAAAGGTTCTGTAGGCGATAAAATATCAGGCAGTATATCTATGGGGCATGACCTTGATGGAAAAAACGACGTAGGCATGTTTTCTGTTGGGCAAATAAGCCTATGGATTGCACCTATTCCAAAAGAGAGACTTACTGAATTTCTTCGTGGATTTGGAAGAAACGAAGAGGAAGAAGGCTTGTTAAATGAGGAAACTGCAGATGAGTAACGGGAACGTTGAGGATCATCCAGGAACCGAAAATATGAGGGCCTTTATCCACCAAGAAGTTAATAAGGCTATTGAAGGAAAAAGCATGCATGGTAGTTCCGGAGGTGGGGGGGATGATTCAGGGCTAGAAGCACGAGTTTCTAAGCTTGAGGCTCATATGGAGCATTTGAGAGAAGACGTATCAGAAGTCAAAACCACACTTAGTACCATAGATGATAAATTAGATAAAAAATTTACCAAAACTTGGATAGGTATATTTATTGCCTTCCTGATAGGAATGGCTGCTCTTGCTTGGATGTTTACAAGTTTAATATTGCCTTTAATGGAATTCTTAAAAGAAACTACAAAATAACCTACTTCCCACCCTTTGTCTTCAGGGCATTTCTGCCTTCACCAAGGCTTCGGCGTGACAAGGATTTCGTCATTTATTGTCACCCATCTTTAATGCATTGATGAAAGCGCTTTGCGGTCCGCCTTCGCCAAGGCTATGGCGTGACAAGGATTTCGTCATTTATTGTCACCCATCTTTAAAGCGTTAATAAACGCCGATTGTGGTATCTCCACATTCCCATATTGGCGCATTTTCTTTTTCCCTTTTTTCTGCTTTTCGAGCAGCTTGCGTTTCCGGGACACGTCCCCGCCGTAACATTTGGCGGTGACGTCTTTGCGCAGGGCGCTTAAATGTTCTGCCGCGATAATCTTGCCGCCAATCGCGGCCTGGATGGCGATTTTAAACATCTGCCGGGGAATGAGTTCCTTGAGGCGCTCACAAAGCTGGCGCCCGCGCGATTCAGAAACGCTGCGGTGAACGATCATGGCGAGCGCATCGACATTCTCTCCATTGACGCGGATATCCATTTTGACAAGATCGTTTTCGCCGTAACCGTCTAGCTGGTAATCAAACGATGCGTAGCCGCGGGAAATGGATTTCAGCCGGTCGTAAAAATCAAACACGACTTCGTTAAGTGGCAGGCGGTAAACCAGCATCGCGCGGTTGCCGGCATAGGTCAGGTCAACCTGCACACCGCGGCGCTCCTCACAGAGTTGTAGGAGACCCCCTAAATATTCATCAGGGACGAGGATGGTGGCCTTGATCCACGGCTCTTCAATCGATTTGACTTTGACGATGTCGGGCATGTCGACGGGGTTATAAAGCTCCGTCTGGCTGCCGTCGGTCATGTTGATTTTGTAGACAACGCTCGGCGCGGTGGGGATCAGGTCGAGGTCAAATTCGCGCTCCAGCCTCTCCTGGATGATCTCCATATGGAGCAGGCCCAAGAAGCCGCAGCGGAAACCAAGGCCGAGCGCCTGCGAGGTTTCCATCTCATAATGCAGCGAGGAGTCATTGAGCGCGAGCTTGCCTAAACTATCGCGCAGTTTTTCAAAGTCACTCGCATCGACAGGAAAGAGCGAACAAAACACCATCGGGATGGAGGGGTGAAAGCCGGGCAGGGCATCGGCGCAGGGCGTTTTCTCATCAGTGATCGTATCGCCGATCTGCGTTTCGGTGATGTCTTTAATAGAAGCGGTGATAAAGCCCATTTCCCCGGGGCCGAGCTCTTCCAGCAGCACGTGCTTGGGCGTGAACATCCCCACGCGGTCAATTTCACGCGTGACGCCGGCCTTCATAAATTTGACCTTCTGGCCTTTCTTGAGAGTGCCGTCAATCACGCGCACGAGGATGACAACACCTAAATAGGCGTCATACCAGCTATCGACCAGCAGGGCTTTGGTGGGCGCCTCGGCGTTGCCGTCCGGCGCGGGCAGGCGGGTAACAATGGCTTCCAGAAGGTCTTCGATATTTTCGCCGGTTTTGCCGGAAACGGGAATCGCATCCGAGGCATCAATGCCGATCACGTCCTCGATTTGCTCGCGCGCCTTGTCGATATCGGCGGCGGGCAGGTCAATCTTGTTAATGACGGGAATAATTTCGTGGTTATTGTCGATAGCCTGGTAAACATTGGCCAGTGTCTGCGCTTCCACCCCTTGCGTGGAATCGACAACCAAAATCGAGCCTTCACAGGAGGCGAGAGAGCGGGAGACCTCATAAGAGAAATCGACATGGCCGGGCGTGTCCATCAGGTTGAGCTGGTACTCGACGCCGTCCTTTGCAGTATAGGCCAGGCGGACGGTCTGGGCCTTGATCGTGATGCCGCGTTCGCGCTCAATCTCCATGGAATCGAGCACCTGTTCCTGCATTTCCCGCTCCGCCAGCCCGCCGCAGGTCTGGATCAAACGGTCGGCCAGTGTGCTTTTCCCATGGTCAATATGGGCGATAATTGCGAAGTTGCGAATCTGGTTTAGGTCTTTTGTCATAGGGTTTTATAGAGACTTGCGCGCCATAAGGAAAGACGTTAGATTTGCCTCGAATTACCGACCATATTTGGGAGATTTTTATGGCTGTTATATCAAAGAAATCCATCGCGATTGGCGCGGGCGCCGGGACCATTATTGCAATCATCGTGCTGGTGCTGGTGCTTGTCTTCGCGCTGAGCTTTACGGAGCAGGAACCGACAGGAAACTCGATCCTCGATCCGACCCTCGCGCGGAGTGTTACGGAAGAAGTCCCGCGGTAATTAACTAAGGTGTTGGCACAGCTGCTATCCGGTTTGCAGCTTCTGAGGTTAAGTCACCACCCATTGCATCACGGAAGTTTTTACTAACCTCTTCGAATGCTCTCTTGGCTTCCGGGAAGTAACGCTTGCCGTATTCATAATAGCCTGAGCCGGGCTCTCCGTTAGCGGAGTGCAGTGTATTTGAAACAAAGCCCATGATTGGCTTGAACCCGTCTAGCGCTTCCTGAGGTGCACCCAGACTTTTCATGTCATCAATGAGTCCCTGAAGTGCAACAGCCGGACCTTGTTCAAAAATATTGGTCAGGAAGTTCATCAACATTTCAGGATTAAGATACGCGCCAACGCCAACATTGATACCAATATGGTGTAACGTATTAGCCGTTTCTGTCTGGCTTTTGAACAGCTTTTTTTCCCAAGCGTCTAATTTTTCTGCTTTTTGTTCATTCCAGATTTCTTTTTCTGCATCGGTAGGGTTGGTTTTGAGAAAGGCTTTTTCTTCTTCGGCCAGTTTTGTTTGAAAAAGCTTATGTTCTTTTTCAAGTTTCTGGTGTTTTTGGTATTTGTCACCTAACTCATCCAGATCTTTAAAATCAAAATTCGGATCGTTGGCAATTAAATTCATCATGGGCCCTATATATTGAGCCGCCGGAGAATTTTTCGATAAAAGGCTATTCAATGATTCTTCAGAAAATAATCCTTCCCCTTCAGCGCCTTTGGCCAGATAGTCTCTAAACTCCGGGTCTTGTAAGGCTTTGTGCAGGTTTTGTTTAAAGGCCGGGTCTTTTGCAAACGCTGAAAGAGCAGGAATTTGTCCCTGAAGAGTGTCGAAGACAAGCTCTGGATTTTTGGTTGCAAGGAGCTCCAGGCGGGCTGCATTGCTACCCGTATACCAGTTAAAATTATCGGTCCAGGACCATTTATCTGCACTCATTAGTTTATCCCTTTTTCCTATATATAAATTATACGGAAAGGGCTTAAGAAATTGCAAATTTGGGAGGGGTTTTGAGTAAAAAACTTTTGTTTAATATCAATGGGATATAAGATTTTTGGAAATAAATTTGTCCATCAAAAAAGGCCGCGTTGAGCGGCCTTTCGAAATCAAATGATGGTTATGGATATACAAGGCTATTTGCAAACGGAGCTGGAACAGGCCCATCCAATGTAATTGACGGTTTTCCATCATCTGCCCGTTGGAAGCTTTCTTTTAAGCGAAGCGCATGTTCGGGTGTTGGTCCGTCTGCATCTGCCTGAAAATACGTGTAAAGACTGTCCACGGCATAAGATCCTCCAAAATATCCTGCAATGCCGCCCGCAAGTCCTCCGACGACGGCTCCAGGGGCAGCTCCTACGCCTGCGAAAAAAGATCCTGCAGCACCGCCACCGGCAGCGCCAAGTTTTGCACCCGCCCATGCTGCTGCTAAACCACCTGTTTCTGCAACAGCACTTCTTACAGCATAATCAGTATCGCCTTCAGTGGCTGCGACAGCTGAATCAGCGTAAGGTATAACTGAAACACCCGCTTCTTTTGCTGCCTCCAGATCACTAGCGCCTGCAGACTTGGTTGCAAAATATGTTGTTAACCCAAGCACAACTCCTCCAATAATACCTGCTTTTCCGCCCATACCGGGTGTTCTGGAAGTTTTGGTTTTAGGAGATGTTTTGGAAGCATCGGCATCCGCTCCTGTTTTTGCATCAGCATCCGGTGTGGTGCTTGGCGCTTTTGTGAATTTACCGTCAGCATCGCGCCAGCGGCCATCTGCATCCTGAGAAGGCCCCGTTGCTTTTTTGATAAAAGTTTCATCCTCTGGATTTCCGCCACCTGGATTTCCGCCACCTCTGTTTTTGAGGGCTTTGATTCCCTTTTTGGTTCCCCAAATTGCTGCTGTGCCTCCGGCAGCAAGAGCGCCATATTCTACAACACCATCTAAAGCCGTTGTGTGCTCAGGATCAACTTTAGGTGTACCGATTACCGCATTAGCTGTATACGATAAAGGGTTTCTTGCAAATTTACCAATAGGTCCTGGTTCTGCCGGAGTGGCAACAAGCTTATCTTCATCAGCATTATATTCCATCGGTGTTTTATTATTTTGGTGACTTCGTGCCCAGTTGATGGATCCGAGACCAAAATCTTTAGGACCGCCTAAGCCTGCAACTACAGAATTTAAAAACATCATGAATTTTTCCCATGCTGCGTAAGCCCATTCTAATGTTGTTGCCGGACCTGATTGTGCAAATTCTTTTGCTATCCTTTCCTGGGCATCTTGGGCAAGACCTAATCCCGACACGCCAATAGCCGAAGATACTCTGCCACCGCTTAAGGTTTGATCGGCCACTGTAGCTGCAGTTCCTACACCTAAAATGCCGAGTCCCCAGCCTACAGCCTTACCGCCGATAGCTTTCCCTAAATTCCAAAAGTTTGTTATTGCGCTCATTTTTGACATTTTTCATTCTTCCTGTTTACATTTTTGCTGCAGGTTCGGAATTAAAGTTAGGATCTTTTTCTTCTAAAAAATTAAATGCTTTCATGGCCGTTTGTTCCGCAGAAAACATTTTTGTTTCATGGGCTTTTTCTTTAAATTTTCTAGATAAATAGAGGGTTCCAGCGCCCATTAAGATTTGAGCGAATGGGGCCATCATTTGCAAAGCTCCTTTTGTTTTTGAATGTGACATCATGCTAGCTAAGGATTGCCCGAGCATAGACACTGTTTTTTGTATGGTTTCAATGTTTTGACTAAGCTTTTCAAATTTGAGTCCTTCTATTTCACTCATTGCTGAAGAATATTCTTTTGTTTTAGTCGAGATGGCATCCTCAAGCCTTTGTCTCTCAGTTACCTCTGTAAAAGCTTCAGTTGTGATTGTTGACATCGTATTTTCTCCTAATTCTCCTGTTTCCAGAAATCCCTATATATTTTATTTTCCAGAAGTTAGTAAAATATTACTGGAATCGGGGTCTGGAATACAAATCAGGGCTAAATATTTAATGATTTCAGTATGTTATATAAATTCAGGCAAAATTGCAGTTTTATGCTTTTTGGCTTGAGATTCCTCGCATTCGCTCGGAATGACATGCAGGCTAAGTGTAGCAAAACAGGGTTTTATACCGCAAAAACAAGAAGATGACACCTTCCGGCTTCGCCAAGGCTTCGGCGGACAAGGCGCGGGGGTGGCAGGAGGGAGGCAAGGATATGAAGACGTAGATTTGTCATTGCGAGGAGGCATAGCCGACGAAGCAATCCAGGGCAACAAGCACGATTCTGGATTGCCGCGCTCCCGTTGGTCGCTCGCAATGACGGTAAATATTAATGTCTAAAGTGCCTCATTCCCGTAAATATCATTGCTAATCCGCGTTCATCGGCGGCCTTGATGACCTCTTCATCGCGGATGGAACCGCCGGGTTGAATCACGGCGGTGACGCCCGCTTCAGCCGCGGCAATCAGCCCGTCGGCAAAGGGGAAGAAGGCATCCGAGGCCACGGCGAGGTGCGGGGGTTTGTCATACCCGGCTTCGCCCATGCGCATGGCGGCAATGCGGGAGGAATCACGGCGGTTCATCTGCCCCGCGCCGATCCCGTAGGTCGTATTGTTATGGGCGTAAACAATCGCATTGGATTTCACATGCTTGCAGACTTTAAAGGCAAAGAGCATATCGGCGAGCTCTTCTTCGGTTGGTTCACGCTCCGACACGACTTTCATCATGTCCTCTGTGAGAATGCCGGTATCGGCGCTTTGTACCAGCATGCCGCCGGCCACGCGGGTGACCATGCGCCGCGGCTCTGTGACATCGGGCATGGCACCGGTCGTTAGCACGCGGACATTCTTCTTGTTTTTCAGGACATCCAGCGCGGCGCTTTCAACATCAGGCGCGATAATCACTTCACTAAAGGTTTCAATGATTTTCGCCGCCGTGTCTTTATTAAGTGTCCGGTTGAGCGCGATAATCCCGCCAAAGGCGCTGACCGGATCGCATTCCAGTGCGCGGTTATAAGCTTCCAGCGTGTCTGCGCCCATGGCAACGCCGCACGGATTGGCATGCTTGATAATGGCAACAGCCGGGTCTTCGAATTCGGCGACAAGTTCAAAAGCGGCGTCCGTATCATTGATATTGTTATAAGAGAGCTCTTTGCCCTGAAGCTGGCTGGCGCGCGCGGCGCCGGGGCGGTTCGAGCCGTCAATGAGATAAAGCGCCGCTTTTTGATGCGGGTTTTCACCGTAACGCAGAACCTGTTTCTTGGTGCCAGACAGGCTAATGCGTGTGGGCAGGGGCAGGCTGTCTTCCTCATCCTGACGGGAAAACCAGGTGGCGATATTGGAATCATAAGTGGCCGTCAGCGCAAAGGCGTTCGCCGCGAGTTTTTTACGCAGCGCATAGGTTGTCGCGCCGTCATGGGTGTCCATATCATTCAGGACGGCTTCATAATCAGCCGGGTCGGTGATGATGGTCACAAATTCATGGTTCTTGGCCGCGGAGCGCACCATGGACGGCCCGCCAATATCGATATTCTCCACACAAGTATCGTAATCCGCGCCGGAAGCGACCGTCTGTGCGAACGGATAAAGGTTCACAACCAGCATATCGATATCCGCGATCTCATGATCTTTTTGCGCCTGGACATGATCGGGGTTATCGCGGCGGGAGAGAATGCCGCCATGGACTTTGGGATGAAGCGTTTTCACGCGCCCATCCATCATTTCCGGAAAGCCGGTATGATCCGCCACGTCTTTTACGGTTAAGCCCGCTTCTTTGAGCGTACGCGCCGTGCCGCCGGTTGATAGAAGGTCAACGCCATGCGCGGCGAGCTTTTCGGCGAATTCTACAAGGCCGTTTTTATCGGAAACTGAAAGCAGGGCCCGTTTGACTTTAACGGCTTTGGGGTCGCGAATTGTCTGCTCTTGCGGGGCGGCAGCAGCCACTGTGTTTTTTGTCATGTCTGGATTTAAACCAAAGAGCCTGCCTCGTGCAAGTTCTTTATCTTAGGAAAATCAGGCGGTTTGAGTTGCAGCCGGCGCGGCAGCGCTTTGCGCTGCTTCAGCAGGAATATAGACACCGCGCAGGCCTTGCGCAGGGACAAATTCATTTGTGATTCCAATCACGGTTTCCGCGCCGCCAAGGAAGAGATAACCGTCAGGCGCAAGCTGGGCTTTCATCTTGGCCAGAACTTTGGCCTTGGTTTCCTTGTCAAAATAGATCAGGACATTGCGGCAAAAGATAATGTCGAACTTGCCAAGGCTGGCCATTGAATCAAGAAGATTAAAATACTTATATTGAACCATGTTCTTGATTTCGTCCTTAATGTGCCATTTCTCATCTTTTTGTTCGAAATATTTCATCAGCATCGTGATTGGCATGCCGCGCTGAACTTCAAACTGTGAATAAATACCGGCCTTGGCAATATCAAGAATATCGGTTGAAATATCGGTGGCCGTAATGTCAAAGTTCCAGCCGGTTAGCCCGGCATGTTCTTTCATGACCATGGCCAGAGAATAAGGTTCCTGCCCGCTTGACGCGGCGGCGCACCAGATTTTAAAACGTTTTTGCGTCGCACGTATTTCCAGCAGGCTCGGGATAATTGAATCGCGGAAAATATCGAACGGACGGCTATCCCGAAAGAAAGAAGTTTCATTCGTTGTCATCGCTTCAACAATATCTTTGATCAGGCCGGGATCGGCGACGCCACGCAATGCCGCGCTCATTTTATCAAGCGTCTCAAATCCCCATTTTTTTGCAACCGGTGTCAGGCGTGAATCGAGTAAATAAGATTTATCCGGTGTCAGCACCAAGCCTGATTTTTCCATCAGCAAATCTTTATAAACGTCAAAATCCTCTATTCTCATCGTCTTTATGCTTTCATCATGGCCTTGCGAACCCAGGGACCGATATCGTTCAGTGGCAGTACAGCGCTACATAAATTATTTGTTGCAACAGCTCCCGGCATTCCCCAAACAACGCTGGTTGGTTCATCCTGGGCAATCAAACGCCCTCCTGCTGCAACCAGGTTTTTACAGCTTGGCAAACCATCATGCCCCATTCCGGTTAAAATAACACCTAAAGTTTTATTCCCATATATAGACAGAAGGCTGCGGAACATAGGGTCTACGGATGGTTTGCAGAAATTTTCTGCCGGTCCGTCATCCAAACGTATGATATTTTTCACGCCGTCTCTTACAACCGTCATATGTTTGCCGCCCGGTGCAACATAGACTTTTCCAGGAAGGACATCCATCCCGTCTTCTCCTTCAAAGGAGTCAATTCCGGTTTGTTTATTTATGTGCTCGGCCAGAATAGCTGTAAAAGTCGGCGGCATGTGTTGTGTAATAAAAATTGGAACATCAAAATCCGTAAAGCTTTTTATAACGGTAAAGAGTGCCTGAGGGCCACCGGTTGAGCTTCCGATCGCAATGGCCGAAGGTTTGCCCTTATAAGATCCGGAATCATCATAAAGCTCGTATTCGTTCGTTCCGTAGAGCGGTTTTTTTGTAGTTGTTGCAGCATCTGCGGCTGGCGTTGCCTCCTGAACGAGAGGTTTCGGTTTGCCCAGGGAGTTAATGATATTGGTCAGGTTTTGATTGAATTCGCCTTGCCCCTGCAGTTCGGACGATGTTGTTGGTTTGGCAATACATTCTGCTGCTCCTAGCTGGAAGGCTTTCATTGTGATTTCGGCATTCCGGGTTGTCAGTGTTGAACACATGATGACCTTGCTCTTGGGAGAAATTTCAAGAAGCTTTGGCAGGGCTGTAATACCGTCCATAACCGGCATTTCAATATCAAGAATAATAATGTCCGGTTTATGCTTTCCAACGCTTTCGACGGCGAGCCCGCCGTTGGAAAGAGAGGCAATAATTTCCACATGATCTATGGATTTAAGCGTGCGTGCAATAAAGCCACGTACGATTGACGAATCATCAACCAGCATAACGCGTGTTTTATCGCTTTCTGTATTATCGGAGGGTGTGTTCATACTCTAATGACTACCAAGGTAAATAGGCTGGAGACAGGCGAATATAGCCCGGCATTAAGATTCGAGCAAACCGATTTGTTTGAACTTCGTCTCAATAATCTCGCTATCGAAGGGCTTCATGATGTATTCATTTGCGCCGCCGGAGATTGCGCGCTGGATATGATCCATGTCATTTTCCGTTGTGCAAAAGACAACCTTGGGATAAGCGCCATTTTCCATTTCACGAAGTTTATGCAGGAAGTCAATGCCGTTCATCACAGGCATATTCCAGTCAAGCAGGATCGCTTCGGGCATATTCTGCTCACACTGCTCGTAAGCTTTTTGGCCGTCTTCTGCCTCTTCACAGGTAAAGCCGAGATCTTCAACGATACGGCGGGCCACTTTCCTGACGACGCGGCTATCGTCGACGACTAAACATGATTTCATTTTTTACCCCCTCTTTACTTTAGTTATGAATGCTGTCGATCAGTTTCGGGACATCCAGGATGACCAGAATCTGCCCATCCATTTTATAAATGCCCAAAGATATATTTTTCCAAACCGGATCCAGTGTTGCCGGATTATTTTCAAAATCCTTGTTGTTCATATTTAAAACATCGCCGACTTCATCAATGATCAGAGAATATAATTCCCCGCCTTGTTCAACGACGACACTCATTTGTTTGTGTTTGCCTTCGCGTGGTTCCAGATGGAGGCATTTCCGGACATTGATGGCTGTGACAATCCGTCCGCGCAGGTTCAAAGAACCGGAAATAGCAGGTGGAGAGAGTGGCACTTCCGTAACAGATTGTTCTCCCAGGACATCTTCCACTTGAAGAACCGGAATGCCAAAAAGCTGACCGCCGATTGTGATTGTCAAAAATTCTTTTGCTGTGCCGTATTCGACATCATAATCATCATCGTTGGCAACTTCTACGGTTGTCGTTTGATTCATCAGGCCGCTCCATCATTTACATTAGCGTTTTCATTCAAGGTTTGAGACAGTGTGTCCAAAAGCATGTCACGGTCGAATTTTGCAACATATTTGTTAAAGCCGACAACATTTCCACGTGCCATATCTTCCGGTGTGTCATGGGATGTCAGGGCAACCATTGGGACGTTTTGCCAGTTGCTTTCTTCGGTGCGGACTTTTTCGGCAAACTCAAACCCGTCCATTTCCGGCATTTCAATATCGGAAATGATCAGATCAAAGCTCTCGCCTTTTTCACGCATCCGCAGAGCGTGCAGCGCGTTGTCCAGAACAGTCACTTTATAACCGGCCATTTTCAGCAGTGGAGAGAGCATGTTACGGAAGAACGGGCTGTCATCGACCAGCAATATTTTTTTGCCTGCTGATGAAGTGTCTTCATCACCAAAAGGTGTGTCGTCGTGGTTTTTAAACCAGTTTTGGTCCTGTTTTTTGAGCAGGTAGCCAATATCAACAACATCTGTCGCATTCTCTTCAATAATGGCGCTGCCGATCAGGCCCGCATCTTTACTGTGAACCTGAACATCAATATGGGCTTCGGTGATGTCAACGATTTCGTCAACGACCAGTCCCATAGACTTGTCATGTTCAGAGAAAACCAGGACGGGCTGATTGCCCTCACTGCCAAGTTGTTTTGTGCCATTTACCGAGATCAGGGGCATCAGCTTGCCCCGATATTGAACCATGTTCTGGCCGCTGGAATATTCAACAGTTTTCAAATCAATTTCTTCAAGGCGGGCGACAATGGAAAGCGGCACGGCTTTCGGTGCGCCTTCCCCGGCTCTGAAGAGCAGCAGGGAGGTTTTTTCTTCGCCGCGGACAGCTTCCTGTTCTGCTGTCTGGTCAGAAGAATCGGCGCCCTCTGCCTTGCCTGTGGCTTTGGCAATGCCGGCCGGGTCAAGAATCATGATCACGCTACCATCCCCAAGGATTGTATTCCCTGAGAACATTTCAATGTCTTTGAGGATTTTAGAAACCGGCTTCACGACGATTTCTTCTGTGTCAAAGACCCTGTCGACAATAATACCAAACAGGTAGGATCCGATCTGCGTGACGACAATATAATCGCTGTTCTCTTCAGGATTATTTTGAGACTGCTCAGGATCGACCTGAATAGCTGCGTCCTCGTCTTCATTGGCGCTTTCCTGGCTTTCAATTTCCACCGGCGGTTCTGCTTTCGGCAAATCTATTTTTTTAGACTCAAGCTTTAACAGATCTGTCAAAGAGACAAGCGGCAGTAATTGTTCGCGCAGGCGGAAGAAGGGGATGCCTTTGATATTTTCAATTTGTGTTTCTGATTTTTTATTAATCAGAACCAGTTCTTTCACCGCAAGCTGTGGAATGGCAAAACGCTCACCGGATGCTTCAACAATCAGGGCGGATACAATCGCCAGAGTTAGCGGGATTTTGATTGAAAAAGTTGAACCTTTTCCTTCGGTTGAACGAAGCTCGATCGAACCGCCAATTTTTTCAATATTGGTGCGGACCACATCCATGCCAACGCCGCGTCCGGAAACCGCCGTGACTTTTTCAGCGGTAGAAAGGCCGGCATTGAAGATGAATTGCTGGATTTGCTGGGTCGACATATTCTCCAGCTCTTCTTCTGTCGCCAAACCGTTGGCTAACACTTTTTCTTTAATACGGTCCGTGTTCAGGCCTTTCCCGTCATCCTTGATCTCAATGATAATATGACCGCCTTCGTGGTAGGCGTTGAGAATCACTGTTCCGGTTTCAGACTTGCCGGCGGCTGCCCGCTCAGCAGGCAATTCAATGCCGTGGTCAGCCGAGTTACGGACCATGTGGGTCAGCGGGTCCTTGATCATATCCAGGACCTGACGGTCAAGCTCTGTATCCTGGCCGTGCATTTCCAGGTTGATCTTTTTGCCCAGTTCCAAAGACAGGTCACGGATGATCCGCGGCAGTTTTGACCAGGCATTTCCAACCGGCTGCATCCGGGTCTTCATCACGCCTTCCTGCAGGTCAGACACGACATGGTTCAGGCGCTGGAGCGGCCCTGAAAATTCACTTTCTTTTTGTGTGCGGAGAATCTGCAAAAGCTGGTTGCGTGTCAGCACAAGTTCACTGACCATCGTCATCAGGTTCTCAAGAACATCGACATTCACGCGTAAAGATTGTGCGACAACAGGCTTGTCTCCTCCGGCAGCAGCGGCCGGCGGCGGGGCTTTGCTCTCTTCTTTCTTCGCGGCAGGTGCCGGTTCAGCTTTAGGGGCCGGCGCCGGTTCTGCTTCTTGCTTAACGGCTTCCCCTTCCTTGCGTTTGGCTTCGCGTTCTTCAGCCGTCATCTCATGCGGCATTTTCAGATTTGCAATCTGGTCTGGCGGTAAAGCTTCAACGCTATCAAACAAGGCTTGCAACTCGTCGCTATCCTGCGCATCTCCTCCTTCACTGTCTTTACTTTCCTGAGCGGCCTCAGCGGCAGGTTCAGGTGTTGGTTCAGGGGCTGGCGGCGCTGCGCCGTTTGTAGCCCCTCCAGCCTGGTGTGCATCACGGCCTTCATAAACGGCGTCGAGTTTTTCAATCAGTTCGCTGTCATCGCCTTCCGGTTCCTGGCCGGTTTCTTCCAAAACGGCGATAATATCTTTAATCCGGTCAAGTGATTCAAAGATCAGAGTCACATAATCCGGAATGACTTCCAGATCACCATCCCGAAAACGGCCCATAATATTCTCTGCATGGTGCGCCACTTTTTCCAGGCGCGGCAGGCCCAGAAAACCACATGTTCCCTTGATGGTGTGCATCAGTCGGAAGATATTGGATAAGAGGTCTTTATCGTTTGGGTTTTGTTCTAAATTGACGAGGTCAACGTCAAGAGCGCCAAGGCTTTCATTTGTTTCGGTCAGGAATTCAGCAATTAAATCATCCATATCTCAGGGGTCTCCAAAATCTACAATCCGTTTGATACGTCACTCAATGACCGGCGTTTCTTTAAGTAATCTTAATAAAATGCCAGAATTTGGTTAACGCAAGGTTACTTTATATCAGAGAGATACCCAGAAATACTTTTGTGTGCCGTGCATAAAACACGGGAGAGTATAACAGAAAACAAATCAGGACACACAGTGCTTTTAGCGCTTCATACGATAAGAGGCTGTGACTATTCAAAGCCTCTGATTTCTATTTTTCCTGCGCCGTATAAAACAGTGTCAGGGTTACTTTGCCTTCGGTTTTGTCCGTCATTTCGATGCGAAAGCCGTATTTTTGGCCCAAAATCCCAATCATGTAGGGGTGGACGAGCCGGGGGTCCAGGTCTTCCGGATCTATTTTTCCGGCCAGAGCCTCTTCGACCTGATCACGCACACCTGCATCCGGGCCCTTGGCAATGACAAGTGTGTCATTCTCTTCAGAGGGCTTTACGGAAATTGATCCGCCTTTGGGCAGGCATTCCATGGCCAGCATCATCGTGCACATCAGCATTTTACAAAAAGCCGACGGTAAGGGGGATGGGCCGAGCGGTCCAAACGGGTCCCAGGTTTGTGAGACTTTGCCTTCTCCGGCAATAAGTCCGGAAAAGGCCTTTTGAATATCTTCAGGTTTAATATTGGGATCTGCGCCGCCCGTGCCATAAGCAAAACGGAAGGCCTGCAATTTTCCGGCGGCCTGCGAGGCGCTGTAAGAAATCAGGTTAATGGCTTCTTCTCCCGCATCCGGCCCCATTTCCTGCATAAACTCAACGCCATTATTAACGGCGCCAACCGGGCTGATAATGTCATGGCAAATGCGCGAGGAAAGAAGTTCGATGGCTGTTGCAAGATCGTCTTGTGCACTCATAGCAGGCAGTCTGTCCTTATCTAAAATGATTTAGAATTAGACCTTTAGAGTAATGTCGTGGCCGCATTTGGCAAGTTCTTTGGACAGACTATCCAGAAGTCTTTCAAGTCCTTGCTCACTTTCGCCTTCCGCGCGCATGACGATGGCTGCCTGTGTATTTGACGGGCGCATCAGGTACCAGCCGTCAGGCGTTGTTACCCGCACACCGTCAATGTCCGAGATTTCCATTTCTGCAGAAGCATTTTGTTTTACATTTTCAGCGATTTGCCTGGCGAGCTTAAATTTTTCTTCTTCGGGAATATCAATCCGGATTTCCGGGGTGCTGTGTAGTTTCGGTAAATGGGCCGTCATCTCCGAAAGGGTTTTGCCTGCACCGGCAACAGCATTCATCAGGCGTAGCGCGCAGTAAAGCGCATCGTCATAACCGTAATAGATATCATTAAAAAAGATATGGCCGCTGAGCTCTCCGGCCAGAGGGGCCTCCAATTCAGCCATTTTGGATTTGATTAAAGAATGTCCTGTTTTCCACATGACGGGCCGGCCGCCCAGCCGCTCTATTTCGTTAAACATGATGTGCGAGCATTTGACGTCGCCGATAATGGGGGCGCCGGGATGCGCTTTCAAAACGTCGGCGGCGTATAAAGCCATGAGCGAATCGCAGCGCAGGATCTCTCCTTTTTCATTGACCGCGCCGATCCTATCGCCGTCCCCATCGAAAGCGATTCCAAAATCACATTTTTCGTCAAGCACTGTGCGGCGAAGATCTTCCAGGTTTTTGTCGACTGTCGGGTCCGGGTGATGGTTGGGGAAGGTGCCGTCAATCTCTTCATATAAAAGGATGTGCTGACCCGGCAGGCGCGCTGTGAGTTTTTTCAGGATCTCCCCGGCAGCGCCATTGCCGGCATCCCAGGCGATTTTAAAGTCTTTATCAGTCTTTAGGTCTTGCAGGAGCCGGTTGATATAATCCTCCCGAATATCAGTATTTTCAACTGTTCCACGTCCTGAGATAAAATCACCTTTTTCGGCAATCTTTCCAAGCTCCTGAATTTGTGCGCCGAAGACAGAACCATTCCGGGTGAGCATTTTAAAACCGTTATAATCAGACGGGTTGTGTGAGCCAGTCACCATGATCCCCGCATCGGTTTCAAGATGTTTGGTCGCAAAATACAGCATCGGAGAAGGGCCGAGTCCAACAGCCACCACCTGCGCGCCTGCTTCCATCAGGCCTTGTAGCAAAGCATTGCACAGGCCGGGTGAGGTTTGGCGGCCATCATAACCAACCGCAACAGTTTTAAGGCCTTGACTGGAAATCATTGATCCAAAACTTAGACCAAGTGTATATGCATCTGATTCAGAAAGATTTTTACCAATCTGGCCGCGAATATCATATTCGCGCAATATTTCAGGATCGAAACGCTTCGTTTTTAATTGTGAAGTGCTTTCAGAGCTAGCTGGCTGCGGCATGGCGCTTTTGGGGCTGGTTTTCATCATTCAGGTTTTCAAGCATTTTCTGGATTTGCGGTCTTAAATCCGAGTCATCCAGACTATAGGCCAGATTGGCTTGGAGGAAGCCAAGCCGGCTGCCGCAGTCGAATGTTTGCCCAGTAAAGGTGACAGCATGAAATTCCTGATCCTTGATCAGACGTAACATGGCATCGGTAATCTGGATTTCATTGCCTGCGCCGCGCTTTTTTTCTCCCAGAAGATCAAAGACTTCAGGCTGGAGAATATAGCGCCCATTGATAAAGAAGTTGGACGGGGCTGTACCGGGGGCAGGCTTTTCGACCATATCGGTGATTTTCATCGCGCCGTCTGATTCGGTTTCAAACTGAACAATCCCGTATTTGGAGGCGTCTTCGGGTGCACATTCTTCGACCGAGATAATGTTCCCGCCTTTTTCGGCATACAGATCCATCATGTTTTTCAGGCAGGGTGTGTCGCTTTTCATCAGCATGTCAGGTAGCAGCAAGGCGAAAGGCTCATTGCCGATAATATCCCGCGCGCACCAGACGGCATGACCAAGGCCGAGCGGTGATTGCTGACGGGTATAACTAATCTGGCCTGCTTCGGGCAGGTCTGAGCGCAGGCGATCCAAAACGTCGGTTTTTTGTCTTTGTTCGAGTGTTTGTTCCAGTTCGTAAGCAATGTCGAAATGATCTTCAATCACGGTTTTGCCGCGCCCTGTGACAAAGACAAAATGTTCAATCCCGGCTTTTTTAGCCTCTTCTACGGCATATTGCAGGATTGGTTTATCAACGACCGGCAGCATTTCCTTAGGGATTGATTTGGTGGCCGGTAAAAAACGGGTGCCCAGTCCGGCCACGGGAAAAACGGCCTTGCGGATCGGTTTAAAACTGGCTGTCTTACTCATACTCAGCGTTGTCGCATATTCCGAAAGGGGTTTCAATCCTGACTTTTTAAGAGCTGATCGCGCGCCGCAAGCAGCTTTCTGGTCATCCAGGCCGAGCCGCCGCTATCCGGATGAATTTTTTTCAAAAGCCGTTTATAGGCAGCTTCGATTTCATCTCTGTCTGCGTTTTCTGAAACGCCGAGAATTTCACGTGCCTCGTCGCTTGTAACATTAATCGGTGAGTTGGAAATATCTTGGTAAATCTTTTCTTCACGTTTGACGTGTTTATGGCTTTCCCAGAGGGAATAAACCAAAGGGCAGAGCGCAGCGATGCCACCGATAAAAGCGGGCAGGCGTCCTGTAATAGCCAGGAGGAAAACAAGACCAGACACGCTCAATGTGCCAAGAATGACGACAAGCGTTCCAACCTGTTTTCGCGTGGCGCGGGTTAAGAACCTGTGAGCCGCAGCCAAGGTAATAATGATACCAATCGCAAGGAGGATATAAGCCATAGTCCATACTAACGTGTTTTGACCGGGTGCGGCAACCCTGCCTCCGCTAAAGCTACGGCGCGGCAAGGCTGCTCTTGCGCCGGCGCCCACATGGAACTAGGCTAAAAATATGAATATTTCTGTAGACAGGCTGGCGGCCTTACGGGGCCAAATTGAAGAAAAAACGCTGGATGGCTATATCCTGCCTTATGGTGATGAATGGCAAAGTCATTTTGTGCCGCCGGGGGCAAACCGGCTGCGCTGGCTGACCGGGTTTACCGGGTCAGCCGGCATGGCGGTTATTTTGAAGGACAAGGCGGTCATCCTTTCGGATTCGCGTTATACGATCCAGCTTGGTCAGCAAGTTGATACAAAATTGTATGAAACAGGCGACACGGCGAAAATGACAATCGGGGAATGGATTTCAGGTCATGCTCAGGCTGGATTTGTGATCGGCTATGACCCGGCGCTGATCAGTTCGGCGCAGAGGGAGGTCCTGGTCAAGGAGCTGGAAAAGAGTGATGTTTCTCTGATGCCGGTGAATGGAAATTTGGTTGATCCTGTTTGGGGTGAGAAGCACGTCGTGCCTGCGGTTGATCCTGTTCGTATTTTCCCGGATAAAATTGCAGGAAAGAGTGCAGGCGAAAAAATCGACGAGATTATTGGCGCTTTAAAAGAAGAAAGTCTCGATTTTTACATTGTCACGCAATCCACAGCTTTGTGCTGGATGCTGAATGTGCGGGGAGATGATACGCCGTGCCTGCCGGTTATACATTCTTATGCGATTATTGATTGTAATGAAGGCGAGGTTCGCTGGTTCGTTGAAGAAGAGCGCACTAGTGCAGATGCCATGGACCATATTGGTTCTAAAGTGAAGCGCGATGATCCGGATACACTTGATCTTATTTTGAAGAAACTAAAAGGGCGCGTCGGGTTGGATAAGAGCGCCCCGGATCGTTTCTACCTGGCGTTATCAGAGGGTGATGCGGCGCCTGTTTTTTTCAAAAATCCGGCCGTGAAATTGATGGCACTGAAAACGCCTGCTGAAGTGCAGGCAATGAAAGACGTGCATGTGCGTGACGGTATTGCTGTTACGAAACTTTTACATTGGCTACAAACTGCAAGTCATAGCGATTTATATGAAAGCGATATTGCGGCGAAGTTTGAAGAAATGCGTGGGCATTCGAATAGTTACCGCGGCCCGTCTTTTCCGCCGATTATCGGTTACGGGGCCAATGGTGCGATTGTTCACTACACGCTGGAAGAGGGGCAGCAAGGTGCGCTTCTTGATCGGTCGGGTATGCTCTTAACCGATACGGGTGGACAATATGAAGAGGGTACAACCGATATTACGCGTACGGTTTTTTATGGAGATGACAAGCCAAGTGAAGATATGAAATGTCACTTCACACTTGTTCTGAAAGGCCATATCGCGCTGGCCACGGCGCGCTTTCCCAAAGGAACAACAGGTGCGCAGGTTGATACGCTTGCGCGCAAGGCGCTTTGGGCTGACGGGCTAAATTACGGACATGGCACCGGGCACGGGGTTGGCACGGCGCTGGATGTCCATGAAGAATCAGCTAATATTCATCCGCGCAGCACAGCGGCGTTCGAGCCGGGTATGATTATCACGAACGAGCCCGGCTATTACCGTGAAGGGCATTACGGCATCCGGATTGAAAATATTTTGACGGTGAAGGAAAGTGCTGCGGAAGGGATGCTGGAATTCGAAACCATCACGCTGGCCCCGGTTGATAAAAACCTGATTGATGATTCTCTTTTGGAAAAGCCGGAACGCGAATGGTTGAATGCTTATCACGCCCGTGTTTATGACTCTTTATCGCCGCATTTGGAAGGGGATGTATTGGAGTGGTTGAAGGACCAGATAGAACCGCTTTAACATTTCCTCTCCCTTAGGGAGAGGGCAGCGAGACTTGGCTTTTCTGGAAGGAAAGCCATAGTCGCAGTGGGTGAGGGTTTAGAATCTTTCTTTTAAAATAAACATCAAACACCCTCACCCAGCTCCATCTAAATTCGGCCAATGGCCTCATTAAGATTGCGCAACCCTCTCCCTGAAGGGAGAGGGAAAAGAGCATAAAAAAACCGCCTGACGATGAGGCGGTTTGATTTTCTTTGTTAGAAGGTGGTGACGTCCTAGTCGCGACGTTTGCGCTTGAGCTTGCGGGCGCGGCGAACACTTTCAGCTTTTTCGCGTTTGCGCTTTTCGCATGGCTTTTCAAAATCCTTGCGCAGTTTCATCTCGCGGAAAATCCCTTCGCGCTGCATTTTCTTTTTCAGAACGCGCAGAGCCTGCTCGACGTTATTATCGCGCACAGTGACCATTACCATTGACTAAATCACCTTCTTTCTTTGACTATATTCTTCTTATTAAAGCCATAATCGGCTATAAAATAAGCCTCTTACCTAGCGGCGCGGCCGCCAGATTGCAAGCGTTAAATAGTTTTGATGACTTATAAGTATAGCATATTCCGGCGGTTTTTATTGATTTCGGGGTTTTTTGCCCTGATTTCAGGGCTTTGCCTGCCTGCTACCCACGCAGAAATGTCACCCGAGCCGGATACCGGTTTTACGCCTAAAACGGCTGTGAGCGGGCGCGATTTTATGATTGTCACGGCGCACCCGCTAGCAACTAAGGCAGGATATGAGATCTTAAAACGCGGCGGCACAGCCGCAGATGCCGGGATTGCTGCGCAGCTTGTCCTGGGACTGGTTGAGCCACAATCCTCCGGTCTGGGTGGGGGCGGTTTTGCCCTTTATTTTGACAAACAAAGCGGGCGGCTTGTGTCCCTCGACGGGCGGGAAAAAGCGCCGGCGAGTGTTGGGAAGCATCTTTTTCGCTCTCCCAACGGGCAGCCGATGAATTTTTACAAAGCGGCAATTGGCGGCCGGGCGGTTGGTGTGCCCGGGACTCCGGCTTTGCTGGAAAAACTCCATGAGTGGTATGGCAGACTTGAGTGGCGGGATTTATTCTCTCCGGCCATTGCACTGGCTGATAATGGCTTTGAAGTGACGCCGCGGCTTGGGAAAATGGTGGTCAAGGATCGGCCGCGTCTACGGCGTTACACCGACACACGGCTTTATTTCTTTCCGGATAGCGTTACGCCGATTCACGAAGGATATGTGCTTCGTAATGAGGAATACGGGCAAACGCTGCGCAGTTTGGCGTTGAGTGGAGCGAGCGTGTTTTACGAAGGTGAAATTGCCCGGGAGATCGTCGAAACCATTCGCGATATCCCGGATAACCCGTCTTCCATGACAATAGAAGATATAAGCGGGTATCACGTGAAAGAACGTCCGCCGGTTTGCGGACTGTATCGCGGTTATAAAATTTGTTCGATGGGGGAGCCGTCCTCCGGCGGCCTGACACTTTTAAATATTTTAGGGATCCTGCAGCATTTTGATTTGCGGGCTCTGGGGCCGGATCATCCAAAAAACTGGCATGTGATTGGAGAGGCGAGCCGCCTGGCCTTTGCCGACCGGAATTTTTATATGGCTGATCCTGATTTTGTCAAAACGCCGGGCCGTGCTTTGATTGATCCGGCTTATTTAAAAAGCCGCGCGGCGCAGATTTCTGATAAGCCGATTGCCAATTTGAAACCCGGCAAGCCTGCCGGGTGGAGCGGACAGGGCGCCGCCGATAATATGCAGCGCCCGCCGGGGACAACGCATCTTTCGATCATTGACCGCTATGGCAATGTTTTGTCGATGACGAGTTCAATTGAAAATGCGTTTGGATCGCGCGTGATGGCTGGCGGGTTTTTACTGAATAACCAACTGACAGATTTTTCTTTTGTTGCGGAAGAAAATGGTGTGCCTGTGGCCAACAGGCCGCAAGGCGGCAAGCGCCCGCGTTCTTCCATGACGCCGGTGATTATGTTTGATCCAAAAGGCCGACCGGTTCTGGTCACGGGGTCGGCAGGGGGCAGCGCGATTATTGGCTATGTGCTGCAGACAATCCTGAATATTGTAGATTGGGATATGGATGTACAAAGTGCGCTGGATGCGCCGCATATTGTCCATCGCGGTCAGGAATTTGAATTTGAACGGGAGCAGCGTGATTTGAGAATGAAGCTGGATCAAATCGGGCATCCGTCCAAGGTCAAAGAGCTCAATAGCGGGCTGACGGCGATCCATCGTGCCGGGACGCTGTATTTTGGTGCTGCCGATCCCCGCCGCGAAGGCACAGCTCTTGGGGAGTGATTAAGCGGCTTTGCGGGCTTTAAGGTTCAGCGCGGCGTCCATCAGGGTTTTTGTATATTCGCTTTGCGGGTGATCGAAAATATCAGCAGCGATTCCGCTTTCGATGACTTTACCGTCTTTCATCACGATCAGCTCATGCGCCATGGCGCGGACAACGCGCAGATCGTGGGAGATAAACAGGTAAGCAAGGTTATGTTTGCTTTGAAGATCGCGCAGCAGGTCGACGATCTGCGCCTGCACAGACACATCAAGTGCGCTGGTGGGTTCATCCAGCACAACAAATTTTGGCTCTAACACCATCGCGCGGGCAATGGCGATGCGCTGGCGCTGGCCGCCGGAAAATTCGTGCGGGTAACGGTGGCGGGTAGTTGGGTCAAGGCTGACATCCTCTAAAGCTTTACAAACGAGGGCATCGCGCTCTTTGGGAAGAAGGGATTTGCGGTGAATTTTGAGGCCTTCGCCAATAATGTCAGCCACGCTCATGCGTGGAGACAGGGCGCTGAACGGGTCCTGGAACACGATCTGCATATCTTCACGTAGCGGAGTCATATTCTTTCGGCCAAAAGTTGAAATATCTTTGCCATCAAAGTTGATTTTACCCTGGCCGTTTAAAAGGCGCAGGAGCGCAAAGCCGAGTGTGGATTTGCCAGAGCCGCTCTCTCCGACAATGCCAAGCGTGTGTCCGGATTTTAATTCCAGATCGATACCGTCAACG
>JANQIB010000011.1 GCA_028282385.1 Alphaproteobacteria bacterium | reverse complement strand
GCACTGCTCGAGGATGGTTCACGTTTTTGGGCGACTGACGGAACGCGGGAGCGGGGCGTTGTTCTGACAATGGAAGAGGCGCGTTATACCCCGTGTGAGCCGTGTGAGAATAATCCCGACGCGCCGCCAATCTGGCAGCTGGTTGCCGGGGAGGTTGTCCATGATAAAGAAGATGCGGAAATCCGTTATAAAGACGCCCGCTTTGAACTGGCCGGAGTACCTGTGGCTTATACGCCGTATTTCTTTCACCCGGATGGCAGTGTGAAGCAAAAGAGTGGTTTTTTGAGCCCCAGTCTGCATTTTGACAGTCAGTTGGGAACAGGTTACGAGCAGGCCTATTACTATGCCATTGCGCCGGATAAGGATGCGACCATCGGGATGGAGGTCTATACCGATGTGGCGCCTGTTATAAACGGGGAATACCGCCAGCGTTTTTCCAATGCCGATATTCGTGTTGATGGAAGCCTGACCTATTCTGACCGGACGGATGAGATAAACGGCATATCCGTTGCTGTAGAAGACGAGGTGCGCGGCCATATTGAAGGAGAGGCCAGCTGGGACATCAGCCAGAACTGGCGGGCTGGCGCCAATATTCAGGCGGCCTCAGATGATCAGTATATGAGCCAGTATGATATTACGAATGAAGATGTTCTTGAGAACGAAGTTTATGCGGAGCGCTTTGACGACCGCCATTACGCTGTGATCCGGGCGATGGCGTTTCAGGATATCCGGACAAGTACGCGTCAGGTTGAACAGCCTGCGATCCTGCCGGAAGTAAAGGCGCGTTTTACAGGCGATCCAAATGAAACATTGGGCGGGCGCTGGCATGTTGATGCCTCAACGATTGCTTTGTACCGCGAAGGGGATGACCAGGATGTCGGCCGGGCCAGTCTTGGCGGCGGCTGGCAACGTCGCCTCATTCATTCAGCCGGATTGGTCAGCCGGGCCGATGTTCAATTGCGCGGCGATCTGTACCAGGTTTATGATCGTGATACAGATTCAACGACGTCGGCACAGGATGACCGTGAAGGCTCGGCCGCACTGGGATTTGCACAGGCTAGTTTTCAGACAAGTTATCCGCTGGTGAATAATCTGGGCAGTACACAAGTGATGATTGAGCCGCTTGCCGCGGTCACTCTGGGCACCAATGTTGATGATGATGCGGATATTCCAAACGAAGACAGCCAGGATGTTTATCTCAGCTCTTTAAAGCTTTTTGAAAGCAACCGTTTTCCGGGTTATGACCGGATCGAGGACCGCAGCCGGGTGACTTACGGTTTGCGCGCGGCAGTAGAGACTGAAGATGGGTATGGCGGAGAAATTTTTCTGGGGCAAAGTCATAACTTTGATGACCGGACGACACTCTTTCCGGAAGGGTCTGGTCTATCTGAACAAAATTCTGATTATGTTGGGCATGTGCGTGCTGATATTGGCAAGCATCTGGATGCAACATACCGGTTCCAGCTCGAAGAAAATAACATGAGTTCACGCCGTCACGAGGTTGATGCCAGGACGGAAATCGGGCCGGTCACCGTGAATGGCCGTTACTTTTATGCCAATAGTATAGACGGTTCTGATTTGACCGAGAGCCGGGAGCAGGCGCTGGGCGGGGTTCGTCTGAAACTGTCTGATAACTGGGAAACCTACGGCAGTGTGCGGTACGATTTCGGGGAAGATGAAGGCCTGCGCAAAGCGGTCTATGGCGTTGACTATTTAGGTCAGTGCATTACCCTTTCTGCGATTGCCTCGCGGACGCTGACCAGCTCATCTTCCGGGGATAGCGGAACAGAGGTTTTCTTCCGGATCGGGCTTAAAAATCTGGGAGAATTTGAAACCTCCTCCTTTACGATCGGCGGAAGTGACGGGGATGGCAGCAGTACGGACGATGATGATGACGATGAAGATATTATTGAGGCTGACTCTGAATAAAATATGAGGGTGCATTAAAGTAGAAAAACTGTGAGTGTGATTTTCGAAATTAATTTTCATATGTGGTTTGTTCTCGCATTGACGGGAGCAGCGATCTATTTTTATGCGCGTGAAAAATATCCGCTGGATGTGACCAGTGTTCTTCTTCTGACGGCGCTGCTTGTGTTTGGTCAGCTTTTTCCGCTTCCCGATGCAAACGGGCGGAATATGCTGGATGCGTATTCTTTGCTCTCAGGTTTTGCCAATCCGGCGCTGGTTGCGGTTCTTGCCCTGCTTGTGATGGGGCAGGCAATTATTCATACGGATTCCCTGCGGCCTTTAATCCGGCTATTTGTTAAAACAAAATGGATGCCGCCCTGGCTGTCCATGCTGGGTATTCTGATGTTTGTCATGGTCTTTAGTGCGTTTTTAAATAATACACCTTTGGTGATTATTGCGATTCCAATTATGCAGGCGATTGCTGCCAATGCCGGCATGTCGGACAGTAAAGTGATGATGCCGCTAAGTTTTGTGGCCATTCTTGGTGGGATGATGACCCTTGTTGGATCCTCAACCAACCTTTTGGTGTCGTCTGCCATGGTGGAGCTTGGTTATGATGCGTTGACCTTCTTCCAGTTTACTATTCCGGGAATGATGCTGGCAGGTGTAGGCCTGGTTTATGTTTTGTTTGTCTTGCCCCGGCTGGTTCCAAAGCGCCAATCCCTGAAGGAAAGCCTGGAAGGGGATGAGAAGGAATTTGTTGCCGAGTTGGATATTGCGCCGGGCAGTATGTTGATCGGCATGGAATGTGTTGAAGGCGGTTTTCCGGCCCTGCCTGATCTCAATATCCGTTTAATCCAGCGGGCCGGACACCTGATCTTACCGCCTTTTGAAGGATATAAAATTGAAGAGCATGATATTTTGATTGTTGCGGCAACGCGTGATTCACTGGCTGATCTGCTGTCAAAATATCCGGGCTTCTTGCTGTCTGATGATGAAGAAAAAACTCTGGCGATTAAAGCGCAGGGACATCACCAGGAAGAAGGTGAAGAAGAAGGTGCAAGGCCGGTTGAGCTTGATGAACGGGTTGCGGAAACCCGGGTGCTGGCGGAAATTATGATTACGCCGGCTTCGCGCATGGTGGATATGACGATTGATCGCGCCGGTTTCGACCGCCAGTTTGGCGCAGTTGTTTTGGGAATCCAAAGACGTGCGCGCGTGGTGCGCCGGAAGCTGGGCCGCATTCGCCTTGAAGCAGGGGATGTTTTGCTGGTGGCAGGATCGCAGGGGTCTATCAACGATATGCGTACCAATCCCGATGTGATTGTTTTGTCCGGTTCCAAGAAAGAATTGCCGATTCCAAAAAAGGCACCGGTTGCAGGTCTTATCTTTTTAGCGACAGTTTTGGCAGCTTCCACAGGCGTCATGTCGATTGCTGTTGCGGCTTTTGCAGGGTCGGTGCTTTTAATTGCAACGGGCTGTCTGAATATCCGTCAGGCGGTGCGGGCCATAGACCGGAAAATTCTTGTGCTGGTTGGGGCGATGTTAGCGCTTGGCGTGGCGCTACAGGCAACAGGCGGCGCGGCCTTTATTGCCAATCTGCTCTTAATGTTGCCGTTTTCGGATAACCCGCTCTTTATGGCGTCAATGCTCTTTCTTCTCGTGGCCATCCTGACCAATATTTTATCCAATAATGCCTGCGCGATTTTATTTACGCCAATTGCGATGGGCATGGCTGTGAATATGGGGGTCGATCCGATTATCTTTGCGATTACGGTTGTTTTTGCGGCGAACTGCTCTTTTGCCTCACCGATTGGTTACAAAACCAACCTTCTTG
>JANQIB010000144.1 GCA_028282385.1 Alphaproteobacteria bacterium | reverse complement strand
CTCCACCGCGCGTCCGACACTGGCCGCACCGGTCACCGCAATCACCGGGCAGTTTGAGGACCCCTCACGGATAAGACGCAGAGCTTCCAGGCCACCATCAGGATCAAAATCAAGATCAAGAATAATCAAAGAAATATCGGGATGTGTCTGCAGTGTTTCGAGCGCACTTTGACCATCATTGACCGCCGAAAGTATACAGCCCGCACGCGTAAAAAAACGCCGGTAAAGCTCCGACAAGGACACGCTGTCTTCAATCAAGAGTATGTGTAAATTTTTCAGTTTCATCATCCCTAATGAAAAAAAACCTGCCGCCCTACAAGCATGGTTTTTCTAAACTTGCATTGTAACAACTCAGGATTGCTTGATTACAAGTATATCATCCTTAAGTATATATAGAAATTGTTAAACAATACGTAAGAATGCGGTTTTGCAGCAAAATTTGATTCTTTCCGAAGACAAAAAAGCCGGAACAAAATCCCGGCTTTTTTTATAGTCTTCATATTAAAAGCGTCTTCTATTCGCGCTGTCCCAGGAAGTGCAGGATATACTGGAAGATCGCGATAAAGCTGATGTAAAGATTGAGCGCCGCAGCCCATCCCATCCGGGAATTACCTTCATCACCATGGGAAGGATGATACATCTCTTTGGTCGTCTGGGTCTGCCAGGCGGTCACACCGGAAAAGGCCAGCAGGCCGAGCCCGGCAATGACATTTTGCATCATTGATGTCTCAACACCGAAAGCGGCGCCGGCAATCAATGTCCCGACGGACAAGATCAAAACACTAAACACGCCCATCACGGCAAAGGTACCGAGTGCATCGAGGTTTTTCTTGGTCACATAGCCAAAGATCGACAAACCGGCAAACAGCGCAGTGGCCATGAAAAAGGCCCGCACAATGCTTTCACCTGTAAAGGCCAAAAGCAGGACCGAAAAGCTGATCCCGTACAGCACACAGATACCGCCAAAAGACAGCATCAAAGTCTTATTGCTCATACGGTCCGGACGAAACCCGAACCAGATCAGAGCGAGCGGAGCAAACATGACGATGTATGCCTGCGGGCCGCCGAGAAACAGGTTCATCAGTACCGGAGAACTGGACACCACCCAGGATGTGATCGCTGTGATCAAAACGCCGACCGTCATGCGGTTATAAACGCTTTGCATGTGCGCGCGCAGGCCCGCATCAATATCTGCGGCCCGGCTTTGGGTGTTTGGAAACTGGTTGCTTTGCATTTTTAAAATTCCTCCTTATATGGACATTTAAATGCGTTAATCCGTACTTATTCAGTACGCTATAGATATAGCTTTATTCTACCAAAAATCAAAGCAAAATCGGAAGTTTTAAGAGGCTTTAAAGGGCTATGAGCCGAAAACGGGCTGAAATTTGTGAGAAGCTAAGTCAATGCCATGAGAGAGTTGATCGATCATCTCTGCATAATCATAAATTCTGGGAGATTTTTCATCTGAACTATCAATGAAAAAAGCCTGTCCACGATTTAATCTTTTATGCAGACCCAACCCTCTTAACGCTTCCATTTCTGCCTGTAATGGCGCAGCCGGATACATAATGTAAACCGGACCGTCATTATCGTGGCGTAAATTTAAATCATCTTTTGGAAAGTAAATCTTCTTTTCAACAATGAGGCTTGTAAAGGCAAACTCTTCATTAAAAAAAGAAATTTGTTCAGGTGTTAACGCCAGATTCAATTTATCGATAATTTGAACAAGGGCTTCTCTATATGGTGTATTTGCTTGTGACAAATTTTTTAGGCGCCCATAGTTTTGAATAAATGCGTCAATAAAACGGACATCCTCTAAAATCTGATCCCAATTTTTTGACCGCCATGCAGTTGGAACGATGCTGCTATCCATACCTGCTTCAAAAGCAATAACATGCTTAAAATCTTTTAAAAATTTTGAGAGTTTTTTGCGCGCTTTTTGCCGGTCATGGGCAGGCAAAGTTGCGTACAGGCCGGACGTTGTAAAAGCACACATGTCGACGCTGTGAGAATCGTCAGGGATAAGCGGAAACAGTTTTTGCGCATCCTGAAAGACCCGGCGCGCCGATAGGCGGCCCTCAATCTTAGCCATAGAAATTGCCGGCATGATAACGGCGTTCTCTATCTGAAAACCAGAATGATGCGTCATGCAGGGTGTATAGATGACATATATAAGTTATGTCAATAAAATTCTATTTCCAGGGGTTTTTATCCGCGCGGTTAAACCGCGTGCGGGGGAGCCAGACTTCCCGGCCGCCGTGGGACGGTGTTTGAAACCTCTCTGCGCCGCTGGCGCGAATTTTGGGTTTGATATCCGGCACGGGCGTGTTGGTCGTTTCAGAGATTGCCTGAATGCGTTTATCAATCGGCGGGTGCGTGGAGAACAAGCCCATAAACGGCGCAGAATTTTCAATACACATCATCTGCACATCGCCCGGCATTGCCGGCACTTTATCCATCCCGGAGATGCGCATGAGCGCGCCCATCATCGCTTCGGGTTTTTTGGTCATTTGCACCGCGCCCGCATCGGCCATATATTCGCGCTTTCGGGAGAGCGCAAAGCGCGTAAAAAGCGTCACGAAATATCCGATCCAGAGGATAACCGCGATGAGTAAAAAAATTGCCGCGGCGTTCCCGCGCTTATCATTGCTTCCGCTTCTGCGCGGCACCCAGAGCATATAGCGCACGTTCGACCAAACCATCTGCGCCGCAAAGCCGATCAAACCTGTGAAGATAATTGTAACGATCAACAGCCGGACATCACGGTTGCGGATATGCATCAGCTCATGCGCAAGCACCGCTTCCAGCTCATCGCGGGTAAGCGATTGCATCAGCCCGCGCGTGACGGTCACGCAATAACTTTTCTCATCAACGCCGCTGGCGAATGCATTGCGGGCATGGCTTTCAATGATTTCCAATCGCGGCGTGTTCATCCCGACTGAAATGCACAAATTCTCCAGCAGATTATAAAGCTCCGGTTCTTCTTTGCGCGTGACAGGATGCGAATGCGCCAGATTGCGCACCATCTTGGTGTGAAAAAACCAGGCGACCGTAAACCAGATTGCAACCGCGGTTATGATGATGGGCCAATAGGTGGCAATCACCATATTTGCAAAACCGAGCGGGCCTTCATAACTATAAGAGACAGGAATCATACCGGGCTCCATTTGTCCGATAGAATAAATGCACAGCCAGACTATCCCCACGATGAGGAAAGGATATACGGCCAAAAGCAAAATCGACTTGGTATTATTTTCCCAGATATGTGTTTGAAGCCCGGCGGCACTCATGTTCCGAATTTAATCTCCGGCGCCTGATCGAGCGCTTTGCGTTCTGCTTCGTCCACTTCAAAGAACGGCTCTTCCGTAAAGCCAAACTGTTTCGCAATCAGGTTGGACGGGAATTGCTGCACGGATGTATTCAGCTCACCGGTCGCATTATTAAAGAACCGGCGCGCGGCAGCGATCTTGTTTTCAATGTCCGAAAGCTCGGCCATGAGCTGCTGAAAATTCTGATCTGCTTTCAGATCGGGGTAAGCTTCGGCAACCGCAAACAGGTTAAACATCGCCCCGCCAAGCTGGCGCTCGGCATTTAACCGTTCTTCCTGTGAGCCGGCCTGCTCAACACCCGCGCGGGCCTTCGTGATATTTTCAAATACGTCCTTTTCGTGTGCCGCATAACCCTTCACCGTTTCGACAAGCTGGGGGACAAGATCAAAGCGCTGTTTGAGCTGGACATCGATATCCGAAAAGGCGTTTTCACGGTTCTGGCGCAGCGCCACAAGCCGGTTATAAAGACCAATCGCCACGAGTGCGAGAACGGCGACAGTTCCAAGAAGAATCCATTCCATGGTGATATTCCTTGCTGTTTGCTAAAAACCAGCGCTATCCTAGCAAAAATGCTGATCAGACCAAAGGAAAAAGGCCGTAAAGGATCATGACCCTGACCACCTCAACAGATTTTGCCAGCGTGATCGCCGAAGGCGCAGACTGGCGTGAGGTCTCTAAGCGCGCGCTGGAAGATCTGCAAAAAGCACGGACCGAAGAGGATGGCATGAATTTCGGTTTTCTGTATCTGACCGATGCGCTGGCCGAGGATGCGGGCAGTATTTTGACCCTGTTTAAATCCGTCACCGGCATTGACCACTGGATCGGCTGCACCGGCATTGGTGTGGCCGGGTGCGGGCGGGAATATGTTGATACGCCGGCGATCAGCGCGATGATTGGAAAATTCGACCTGGATCAGGTCAAAATGTTTCATGCCCGCCATGAAGGCCTGAAAGGCCTTGATAAAGAGGTCATGCCCTGGATGAAAACATATCAGCCAATGCTGGTTTTAACACACGGCCAGCCTGATGCGGACAATCTCCCGGTTTTTACAGTTGAACAGATCAACGACCTCTTCAGCGGTTTTACAGCCGGCGGGATGACCTCCTCACGGGTACGCCACCTTCATTTTGGACAGGATATTTACGATCAGGGCTTTAGCGGCGCGGCCTTTAGCGCGGACATCCCTGTTGCTGCGGCCTTATCGCAAGGCGGGCGCCCGGTCGGCCCGGTCTATGAAATCAGCAAAGCCAGTAACAATGTCATTATCGAATTGCAGGATACACAAAGGAATGAAACCCTGCCGGCGGAAGACGGGTTCCACCGCGCTGTCAAAGAACTGGTCCGGGAAAAAACGGGGCAAGATGCCGACAGCGTGTTTTTAAAACAAAAAGAGAGTGGCGGCCTTGATATTCCTGATGAATATCAGGAACTTTTCAGCGGCAATATGCATATCGGTTTTCCGGTTCCGGGAAGCGATCAAAAAGATTTTCTGATGCGCAATATTCTGGGCATCGACAGCGAAGAGGGCGTTCTGGCCGTTAGCGAAACCCCGGAAGAGGGAAAGCGGATCCACTTTATTCACCGTGATGATGAAACCGTGCGGGCGGACTTATCACATGCGCTGGTGCAACTCCGTGAGCGGGTGCAAAAAGAACAAGGCGGATTTAACCCGAAAGGCGCAATTTATATTTCCTGCGTTGCGCGCGCCGCAACCAGCTTTAAAGAAGACACAGATGAACCGGGCGGTGAAATGGCATTAATTAAAGAAATAATCGGCGATATCCCGCTGGCCGGGTTTTACGGCGGCGGAGAGATCTCCGGCGGGCGGATTTACGGCTATACAGGCGTTCTCATCCTGTTTCTTTGATCTTTGCTGGACGGATGGCGTAAAATAGCGGAGAGTAGGGAGAGGAAAGTAAGGAGAAATTTATGACACCCCGTTTTTTATATATGACTCTTGCCATCTTTTTAATATTGGCAACTTCTTTTCCTGCGCGCGCCCAGGACAGCGGTAACCTTCCGGCCCTGCCCGAAGCCATTCAAAGCCTTGTCGATAACGGCGCACAGATTCGGTATCTCGGCAAAAAGCACGGTATGGATGGATGGATTACAATCTTCCAGGGACAGGAGCAATATTACTATGTCACGCCGGACGGAAAAGGATTTGTCATGGGCGTTCTGTTTGACGGTAATGGAACAATGGCTACGCTGGACCAGGTTCAGGAGCTTCAAAAAACCAGCGGCGGAGAGATTCTTGACTTTCTGACGGTTGACCGCGCGCCGCAAGAAGCGCAAACGCCGCGCAGCATTACCGAGACCGCCGAAGGATTTGAATTTAAAACGCCGGCCCAGCGCATGTTTACGGACGTGGAACTCAGCAACTGGGTTGCCCTCGGCGCGCAAGGCGCGCCGGTCATTTACACGTTCATCGATCCACAATGCCCGCATTGTCATGAATTCCTGAAAGACCTGCGCGCTAACTATATTGAAAAGGGCCTTTTGCAGGTCCGCCTGATCCCGGCCGGCTTTAACGATGAAACATTGGCGCAGGCCGCTTTTCTTTTAGCTGCCCCAGATGCGCAGGAACGCTGGTTTAAACATCTGGAAGGCGATGAAACCGCCCTGCCGGCCAAAAGTGATATCAGCACACAAGGCGTTCAGAAAAATCTCGCCCTGATGCAGGCCTGGAAATTCACGGTTACCCCGCTGACCGTTTACAAATCACGAGACGGCGAAATTAAGATTATCCGCGGCCGGGCCAATGATATTCCGTCTCTTTTGGCTGATTTGCCGTCTTAAACGTCATTCACCCCCCTGACAGTGATATTTTCCCGTTCACTTCTGGCGCGCACTGTGTGAAAATGGTGCGTTAGGTCTTTGACCTGCTCACCATAACGTTTCGACAGTTCGCTTTTTTAAAATGACACCGCGTACACTTTTTTTAATCCAAATGATCGATAAACTCGGCGCGCCGCTGATGAAAGCTGCCCAAGGCGCCGGGAATGATAAAGATGCGGCTGAAACACTGGCCAGCCTCTTAAGTTCTTCGGTCAAACTTGGCCTGTCTCTGACAAACAAGATGGGGCTGCATGAAGATGACGGGGATATGGATTCCGTGCGCGTGGCCTTAAGTGCAAGCGCGGCACGGCTGGTTGCCGATCATTATGCGCAGCATAAAAAAGTCCCGCTGGATGACGAACATGAACAGATTTCCAAAAGCATTGATGCGCTGATCAGCTTTGCTGAAAACTTTACCGCCTCTAAAAGCCATACCGGGCGCCTGCGCAATCTCGGTGACGATCAGCCAATCTTTGATGCCGCACAGTCACAGATTTTTTATCTCAGCGCCATGCAGCCTGTTTTGAGCGCGATTGCCGCTTTCCCGTTCGGACAGAGTGAAACACGACTTTTACAGGACATTGCCGAAAAGCTGCAAAGCTGCGCTGCATCCCTGCGTGAAGCATTGGGCGGTGCCGGCGCCGATGAAGGGGAAGAGCGCTTTACCGAACTGATGATCCTGCATGCGCTGGGACGCCTCTATGCGGATATCCATCTGCGCAAAACACAGGAGCTGGAAAAAGCAGGCGCGGATGCCCCGCCGCCGTCCATCGATGATGTCTGGGCAGATTTCGACCGGCAAATTGCCATGCTTGAAACCCTGCTGGGCGTTGCCCTGCCGCAAACCGGAGAAGAAACAATCGCGCCTTCTGTCCCGGCAGCGCCGCCGG
>JANQIB010000142.1 GCA_028282385.1 Alphaproteobacteria bacterium | reverse complement strand
TCAAAATCCCGGGCCGGGATAAAGATTTCATGAGATTTAAGCTTTTTAACGAGCGGCTGTGTCACCCAGATATGATCGAGCCGCCGTCCGCGGTTGGATTTTTTCCAGTCGCGGTTGCGGTAAGACCACCATGTATAGCACTTCTCTTCTTCGGGGACGAAATGACGGATCGCATCGGTCCAGTCGATAGATTTTAGCATTTTGGCAAGCCGGGTTTTTTCCGGCTCCGTATGAGAGACCACGTTGCGAAGCTGCCGGGACGACCAGACATCGTGCTCAAGCGGGGCGATATTAAAATCGCCGAGCGTAACAACAGGCTTGTCTTTCGTATAACGCCTCTTGAACCAGCGCGTCATCTCATCGACAAAATCAAGCTTGTGTTTGTATTTATCATTAATCTCCGGATCCGGTTCATCCCCGCCCGCCGGAATATAGAGATTATGAAGATCAAAGTTTTTAAACGACACGCCGATATGACGGCAATCCTCGCGCTTCACGCGGTTATGCGTTTCGGTTTTTTCAAACGGCACTTTGGAGAGAATACAAACCCCGTTATAGGATTTCATGCCGTTAATATGCTGATGCTTATAGCCCAGCGCTTTGAAGTCATCTCCCGGAAAAAATTCATCCGGGCATTTGGTTTCCTGTAAACACACCACGTCCGGCGCATGTGATTTCATCACGCGCTGAACAATGCCAGATCGCAGGCGCACTGAATTAATATTCCAGGTTATAATTTTCATCGTGCTTTTTAACCATATATGGACGCAAAGCACAAATGCCGCACCGTGTCTCTTTCCCAAAAGGTTAACATCCATCAGTTCGTTTTCCCTGTTTTTTAGAAAAATTTTATCCTGTTGATTTGAAAGCAATTTCCATTAGTTCGTTCTTCAGTTCGTTCCGGCTCCTGTTTTGTCATTGCGAGCGAAGCGAAGCAATCCAGGATAATAAACTGGATTGCCGCGTCGGCCTGACGGCCTCCTCGCAATGACGGTGTGAGAAGGACAGAACAAATCATCCGTTATTATATGAATAAATTCCTATTTATGCAAGAGATCTTTAAAAGTGACATTTACCTCCAGATTCAAAAATCGCGCCAACCGGAGAAGGTGATCCATTTTGAGTTCGCCTTTACCGAGCTCAATCCGATCAACACAATACGGGGATAATCCTGTCTGCTGCTCGATTTTCCAAAGCGGCATGTTTTGCCTTCGCCGTTCGGTATGAATAATCTGGCCAACTGAGCGGCGCATAGTACGTAAATATGGGCGAATATCTTCCATAAGAAACTCCCTTGTTGGTTCGCGGTTAAGGCACCAAAGGCGCCGGGAGTTAAAAAGCACGAAATAACACGTGTGGACCTATTCCCCGAGGGTCTTGTATTCAGCCCACTCCCGGCATAAGGGAGAAACCGCATTTATAACAATGCGGGCACAAAAAATCCACTCGGACGGGAGTGGGTCCGGTTATTTAACGCTTTTTAACGTCCTTATTATGATGGCATGCTTACGCAGAAAAAGAAACAAGAAAATACAATATTAAAATTAAAACGGCAATTGCGCCCCGGCAGGCAGACCAAGTTCCTGCATCATCTTCGACGTTTCCTCGGCCAGCTTTGCATCCGCCTTTGATTTTGAATCATTTAAGGCCGCCTTGACCAAATCTTCCAGCACCTCTTTTTCATCTTCTTTAATCAGGCTGGGATCAATTTCAATCTTGCGGCATTCGCCTTTACAGGTTGCCACCACTTTCACAAGACCACCGCCGCTGGCGCCTTCAACTTCAACATCGGCAAGACGCTCTTGCATTTCCTGCATTTTATCCTGCATCGCTTTGGCTTGTTGCATCATTTGCTGAATATTCATGTGAGATCCTCTTTCTTATGAATTGCTTTTAATTGGCTTTCCGGAAAAATTTCTAAAATCTGTGCGACCAGCGGCTGCGCGTGTGCCTGATCAAAAGCAGCTTGCTGTGCCTGCTCTTTTTCCTGCGCCAAGGTCGGCCCACCTTCCCGCGCAGAAACACTGACCAGCCAGCGTTCGCCGGTCGCTGTTTTTAAGGCACGGGTGAGCTGCTGCGCAAGATCCTGCGGCGCGTCCGGCGCCGGGTAAAATTCAAAAATGCCCGGCGCAACTTTCACCGGGTGCGCATAAAGATAAACCTGCGTAGCCAGTGTCATCGCCCCGCCCGCTTCTAAAACAGCTACGATATCTGCTGCGCTTTGAACAGACGTCACAGGCGCAGCCTGCACTGCAGGAGCCACAGCCGCCTGTGCGCCAGCGGATGCAGAAGCGCGCGCACTTGCTCCGTCACCCCCGCTTACAGCTTGCGGCGCAGGCCCGGCATTCGCCGGCGGATTATCTTTTAAACGCTTGATCAGTTCTGCCGGATCAGGCAGCTCCGCCGCATAGGCCAAACGGATTAAAATCATTTCTGCCGCTTTTTGCGGATTGGGCGCAGCATTCACTTCCCCGATCCCTTTCAGCAAAATCTGCCATGTCTTGGCCAGCGCCGGCATGGACAGTGATCCGGCAAGCTCGCTCGCGCGGTTTAATTCCGCATCAGGCATGACCTGTGCGCTATCCTTAGCTGATGGCACCGCGCGGAATTTAGTCAGCATATGGATAATATCCAGAAGGTCGTTCAGCACGACAGACGGATCGGCCCCTTTGCGGTAAAGATCTTCCATGATCTCAAGCGCCTGCGGGCATTCCCCCTTCACAGCATGTTCGAGCAAATCAAGCACAAGGCCGCGATCGGCAAGACCGAGCATATCCTTCACTTGCGCCGCCGTGACATCTCCTTCAGACAGCGCAATCGCCTGATCAAGTAGAGACAGCCCATCACGTACAGACCCATCAGCCGCGCGGGCAATCATCGATAATGCCTCATCTTCAGCCTTCACAGATTCTTTTTCAGCAATCTGGCCGTAATAATCTTTCAGCACATCCGGTTCAATCCGGCGCAGATCAAAACGCTGACAGCGCGAGAGCACCGTCACCGGGACTTTGCGGATTTCGGTTGTTGCAAAAATAAACTTCACATGCTCCGGCGGCTCTTCGAGCGTTTTCAACAGCGCATTAAACGCCGCCTTGGAGAGCATATGCACCTCGTCAATAATATAGACTTTATAGCGTGCAGAAGTTGGCGCGTAACGCACCCCTTCCAAAATCTCCCGGATATCATCAATCCCGGTGCGCGAGGCCGCATCCATTTCCATGACATCCGGATGACGGTCTTCAGCAATCGCCTGACAAATTTCGCAGTCATCTGTCGATCCTGTTGTCGGTTCGGCCTTGCCATCTGCGCCCGCATAATTGAGCGCCTTGGCAATAATCCGCGCCGTCGTGGTTTTTCCAACCCCGCGAATTCCGGTCAACATAAAAGCATGCGCAATCCGCCCACTCTCAATCGCATTTTTGAGCGTACGCACCAGCGCATCCTGACCAATCAGATCATCAAAATTCTGCGGACGGTATTTCCGCGCGAGAACGCGGTATGGAGCTTGGGAGTCAGACATAGCTTTTATTTAAAAGGATTCTAGGAAAGACACAAGGCGGCATTTCCAGAATAATATGTTTAACGCGCAAAAACCGGCGCACCAATCAGAGCCCCATTCAAACCCTAATATCCTGATTAGAAATTTCAGTATTCTCCCAACCAGAAGGGAAAAGGAAATAAAAG
>JANQIB010000125.1 GCA_028282385.1 Alphaproteobacteria bacterium | reverse complement strand
AAGCTCAAACCAACAACGGATCGATCCAATGGGTTCGACAGGATATCGCCGCATGGCTCCCGGAACAGCCCGTTGACCTGATTGTCTCCAATGCCGCCCTGCAATGGCTCGATGCCCACGACACCCTCTTCCCTCGGCTTATGGGCTGCCTCAACAACGGGGGCGAACTGGCCGTACAAATGCCGCGAAACTTCCATGCGCCATCCCACCATATATAACCCATTGAAATAAAAAAGAAACGGAGCGCCGGATTACCCGAAACGCTCCGTTTCCGCGTGTGTGGGGTACACATCTCTTTACCACCATAAAGAGAATCGCCAAAACCAAGCCGGTCTTCGTTTAGGAGGAGAAAGGCTGGCCTCAGCAAAAACTTATGTCATTTATAAGTTTAGGTTGCATAATTCATAAATTTTGCCATAATGTCAATGAAAATATTTACGAAAAATTAACGTTTAAGACTTGCTTTATTTTACAGATTACTATACAAAAGGATCACTTTCGAACTATATGGGTGTTATAAAGGTGTGAATACACCTTTGTCGTGTGGACAGTTATGAGCATTACAACGGCACAAATTCGCGGAGCGCGAGGCATTTTGAACTGGAGCCAACAGGACCTGGCCCAGCGCACGGGAATCTCTGCAACCTCCATCGGCGCAATTGAAAATGGAAGCACGACGCCAAGGGAAAGCACATTAAAAACAATAAGAAAAACGTTTGAGAATGCAGGAATTGAATTTATTGGCTTAGATGGCATTCGACAAAGAAGCGGTGATGTACAAGTTTTCAGAGGAAAAGACGGATTTATAGAATTTTATGATGATGTCTATAACTACCTAGTAGAGAATAATGAAGACATATTAGTTAGTAACGTTGATGAACGCTTATTTGTTAAAACTTTGGATGAATACGCCAAAGTTCATGTCGACAGAGTAAGCAAATTAGGCAAACAATGTTACAAGATCTTGACCAAAGAAGGCGATGAATATGCTCCGGGATCAAGCTATGCAGAATATAGGTGGATCCCTAAAGAGCTTTTCGCTTCCGTTCCTTTTTATGTTTTTGGGAACAAGATGGCAATTTTTCTCTTTAATGGAGAACCATCAATCATCGTCCTTAAATATGCCTCTATAGCGGAAGCTTACAAAGTCCAGTTTAAAGATATGTGGGAGCGGTCACGCGAAGTAGAAGGCGATAATATTATTAAGGCGTTACAATAAAATAGATATGGCTAACCATGAATAGACAAGAAGCAGTAGATGAAAGTAGTGCCGTGGATCTGAATCTCACAGATTTAGACATCTATGATACTGGCTTTGATCTCGATGAAGAAATAACCCGAATCGGGAAAGCACTCTTGCTTCGTAAAGACGGTCAGGACAGAGGCATCGCCGCACCTATCCTTTATGGGGATCCCAAAGGCGCACGCTTATTTCAAGCGTTTATAGAACAAGCTGCTAGCAAAGATGAAAACGGCAATAAACAAGATAGCCTTCCTGCACAATTAATTGACAGAAACCAGGCCGCTTTGGCACAAACATATGCAGGCATTAATAGACTGGTTGTCATTGGAGGGGGGGATTATAATAGCTTTATGAAACAGGAAGCTGTGGTTCTTTCTGGAATCTCGGGCAAAGGCAGAGGAAAAAAGAAAGAACTGGAAGTTGTTTTAGTTGATGTCTCGGAAGAATTTCTGAGAGACGAAATCAGAGCTTTACATGACCTTGGACGAAAGGTCGGGGCAAATTACAAGATCATACCGATAAAAGGTGACTTTACAAAAGTATCCGGAGAAAAGTTTGATGATATTTTGACAAGTGGCTTTGGTGCTGCTCCCAGAAAAGAAACAATGACCGGCATCATTAGCACAGGCGCTACTTTTGGAAATATCCAAAATGTCAATGATACGGAATCAATTCCCTTTCAAAAAATAGATGAAAGAATGGCTATATTTGGCGAATTCGGAGATGTAGGCTCCATCATAGGATTTGACTGCTTCTGCACTCTGGAGAATAGTACAGATTACTATGACGCTAGGCCTTTGAGAGAATTTTTCCGAAACGGCATGGATCTTATTGCGCGCAGAGCCGAAGGAATTCATGATCTGCTTGCAAAAGATTCTAATGGCGCACCTCTTTTCCGTTATGCACCACAACAATACCCCCAATCCGCACTTCTTGCCCATAGACTTGAAGCTATTTCGCCACAGACCATCACCGTTGTGAATGGCAGTACAATCAGTGTGACGGTAGATGATTCCTACCATATGATGTACTCTCTCCGGCCAAGAGCAGACCATATAACATCCAGACCGGTAATAAATACCGGACTTGAACATGATTCTCTTGTGGGCATGTCCGGGCTTAATTTCTATACATTTAGGAAAACAGGAGAAGCTGCTATCCTGCTTAGCAATGGACATGCTGGAAGTTTAGATGAAGTAGCTGCTACACCACAACAAGAAAAAGCAGTTGCTCTTGCTAAAGTTCCTAGTGAAAAGAAAGCCAGCGGTTTAGAAAATTTTATAAAACGCTTCAAACCAGTCCTTGTAGGAGCAGGATATGCTGGTCCGGCGTTCCAATAAAAAGATATTAAGCAGCTCTCTTAGAAAAATTTGAAGACGATAGGTAATCCGGAGTTTGAAAAACTTCGGATTTTTTATTGGTGATCTGGTCCATATAGGTCCGGTACATATCGTGGTAATCGCGGTTAGCCATCAGGTAGAGTTGCCAGACATCTTTGAGCTGGCGACGTAGAAAAAGCCCTTCATAGCCCTTATAAACCTTCTCAATCATATCTGTTTCAAGGTCGTAATCGCGCTTCCACGCCCGGTATTGCACGACAAAAGCCCGCACACGCTCACGGTAGCGGAACATGATCTCGATCATTTGTTTCATCTCGAAATACTGGATTTCGCGGGCTTGCAGCTGCTCCAGACGATCACGGACATCCTGTGTAAAAGCAGCTCCATAGCGGAGCTCCATGTCCTCATACAGATTTTGCGGGGTTTGTTCAGCCATGCCGAAGAAATTACCATAACTTTTAATTATGTCAAGTATTAATTGGCCTTTTTCCAACTTTCCACCTTGGCGCCTATCCTTTATCCTGATTGCATGACACATGAACTTGACGGCCTGTATCAGGTCACCAGCACCAGTAACTATCAGGGCCCTCTCCAAAAAAAGAGTGACGGGCAAACCAGGATCGAAAACGGACAAACGGAGCGCCACGACGATGCCAACTGTAAATGGACCAGTACCTTTACAATCTTAAATGATGGCGAAGTTGAAATGGTTTCGCTGGCCGACCCGACAGAGGCCAAAGTTGATTTTCTTTTAACCGCGCCAAATGGCGCGCCGACTCGTGAACCGGTTGAATATAAAACGATCCTTAAACTGGCCCGCAAAAGCGACCGCATTCAGATGTCTGGGCAGATTGAATATGGGGATGACGTGACGTTTTTAACCTTGCGCAAGATCGGAGATTAAGCAGCAACTTTGTCTTCTGCATTGGTTAAAAACCAGTCATAAGTTTTTTTCAAACCCTCTTTTAAATTTGTACTCGCCTTCCAACCCAGTGCATTTATCTTTGAACTATCCAGGATTTTGCGCGGTGTGCCGTCCGGTCCCTGCCCGTTAAAAATAATTTCACCTTTATAACCGACAATATTTGCAATGTCCTGTGCCAGGTCATGAATAGATATTTCAACACTACTGCCGATATTCGCTGGCACATCATCAGAATAGTTTTTCAAAAGGACTATAAGCGCATCAGCCAGATCATCAACATATAAAAACTCCCGTAAAGCCCTGCCGCTGCCAATAAGAGAAAGTGACGAATCATTGCGCATCTTTGCCTGATGGATCTTTAAAATCAGTGCGGGAATTACATGTGATTTTTCAGCGTCAAAGCGATCATACGGCCCGTAAAGGTTTGATGGCATCGCGGAGATAAAATCACATCCATGCTGTTTCCTGTAAGACTGACACATTTTGATCCCGGCAATTTTGGCCATCGCATAAGATTCATTTGTTTGCTCCAGCCTGCCGCTGAACAAATACTCTTCCTTAATCGGCTGCGGGCAATCTCTTGGATAGATACAAGAACTACCGAGATATAAAAGCTTTTGAATCCCTGCTTTAAATGAAGAATCTATTACATTAAGAGCCATAGACAGATTTTGAGAAATAAAATCAGCAGACCTATCACTGTTGGCAATAATGCCACCGACAAGACCTGCCGCCATAATCACAACATCCGGTTTATTTTTCTGAAACCAGTCTGCTGTTTGTTTTTTGTCAGTAAGATCAAGAACACTATGAGGCGCACTTAGAAGAGTACACTCTTCCTGTTCCAATCGTTTTGAAAGAGCACAGCCAACAAGACCAGTTTCCCCGGCGATAAAAACTTTTTTTCCGTGCAAATCAAACAGCATAAATTTTCTTCTTTTCCCCGAAAGGCAAAATACGATCTTGCGCAATCATCTCTGCAACCAGATTTTCAAATGAAATCTCGGGCTGCCATCCTAATTCCTGCCGCGCTTTGGACGCATCCCCTAAAAGCTGACGAATCTCGGTTGGGCGAAATAAAGCTGGATCAACCTTGACCAAGATCTGCCCGCTTTGTGTATCTACACCTTGTTCCTCAAGGCCACTTCCCTGCCATCTGATTTTCCGGCCAGTTTCATCAAAAGCTGCTTCGACAAACTCACGTACACTCCGCGCTTTACCTGTCGCAAGCACATAGTCATCGGGAATATCCTGCTGGAGCATCATCCACGCCCCGCGCATATAATCACGCGCATGTCCCCAGTCCCGCCTGGCGTTCAGGTTACCGAGATACAGGATCTCACGTTGACCGGCCTCAATTTGACAAACCGCCTTTGTAATTTTACGTGTGACAAATTCTTCCCCGCGCAAAGGGCTCTCATGGTTAAAAAGAATTCCATTGGAAACATGCAGGCCATACGCCTCGCGATAATTTCTTACGGACCAGTAAGCAAACAACTTGGCGCTGCCATAAGGGCTACAAGGCTCAAATGGTGTGTCTTCATTTTGGGGCACACCCGCATGCCCAAACATTTCCGAGGAGCTTGCCTGGTACATCCTGATTCCACTCTGTGCGCCCATGATACGAAGCGCCTCAAGCAACCTGAGTGTTCCAAGCGCATTCACGTTCGCCACCATCTCAGGCATTTCAAAGCTGACATGAACGTGACTGATCGATGCTAAATTATAAATTTCATCTGGCTGAATTTTTTCAATAACCCTGAGAAGAGAAGCACCATCACACATATCCCCACAGTGAAGCGTAATATCCTTGCTGATCTCTTCTAAACGCTCCATATCCGGAACAGCGCTATAGGTTTTTAGGCCGTGAACCTCATAGCCTTTTTCCAAAAGAAAACGCGCCAAGATAGCTCCGTCCTGCCCGGTAATCCCGGTTATAAGCGCAATTTTCTCCATACGGTTGTATGGCATCTTTAAATTCTAGGGTCAAGATTGAAGACGTTGCTGCAATCGCAGCATATCCTGCCAGACCAGTTTCTTCTGCGAAGGTGTCCGTAAAAGATAGGATGGATGATAAGTCGCAACCGCATCTATGGTTATTGCATTATCTGAGAGCTGCGGTGTAATCGTTTTATAATTATGAAACTGGCCGCGCAGACGGGAAATACTTTGCGTACTCCCCAAAAGGGTTTTTGCAGAAACGCCGCCGCACAAAACCAAAACTTCCGGTTTAATCAGCTGCACATGCCGTTCAATGAATGGCAGGGCAATCGCCATCTCTGCCTCCGTCGGTGTACGATTGCCTGGTGGACGCCAGTTCAGAATATTTGAAATATAAGCGGACGTTTCCGGATCTTCGTTATGACGGTCCAGGTTGATACAGGCAAGAATCTTATCAAGCAGCTGTCCGCTGACTCCGACAAAAGGTTTTCCCTGCCGGTCCTCATCCGCGCCAGGCGCTTCACCAACCAACATTACCTTTGCCTTCGGATTTCCATCAGAAAAGACGATTTGTGTTGCTGTTTTCTTAACTTCCAGACCATCAAAATCTGCAATGGCTTGCTTAAGTTCGTCGAGTGTCTGACACTCTGCGGCAAGTCCAGCCGCCTGCTGCCTTAACTCATGCGCCCCGGCAATATTCGAATTTTGAGAAACCCCGGAATTCAAAGATGGTCTTCCTGCAGATTGAACGGTAGCGGCAGGTGCCTTGGGAATTTCCGGCATCACCGTCCGGTCCGCAGGCTCATTCAGGACAGCCTCATCCGCGCCCTGCTCTGTAAGCCACTGTAAAGCGCTGTAATCTGCGGATATTTGAGGATTGGCCATCGGGTAAAAAAGCCTTACACTTAAGAGATTATAAGAATTCTTAATCAATAGCGTGTAAGCTCAACTTTTGCAACAAGACCAATACGTTAACCCACAAAGGAGTTCTCTTTATGCCAGATCCGATCCGTTCAGACCGCGAAGCGATGGAATATGATGTGGTGATTGTCGGAGCTGGACCGGCTGGGTTATCGGCAGCGATTAAACTCAAACAACTGTCCAATGAAACGGGAAAAGACCTTTCTGTTTGTATTCTTGAAAAAGGATCAGAGGTTGGAGCACATCTTTTATCCGGAGCAGTCTTTGAACCACGCTCCCTAAACGAACTTATCCCGAACTGGAAAGATAAAGGCGCACCACTTCACACGCCTGCCGGTCAGGACCGTTTTTTATTTTTAACTGAACAGAGTGCCATTCCTTTGCCCACGCCGCCGCAGATGAAAAATCACGGCAATTATATTATCAGTCTGGGCGAACTTGGCCGCTGGCTGGCAGAGCAGGCAGAAGAACTGGGTGTTGAAATTTTTGCCGGCTTTGCAGCAGCTGAAATTCTTTACGATGAAAACGGCGCGGTCATCGGCGTTGCAACCGGTGATATGGGCATTGGCAAGGACGGCGAGAAAACAGATATGTTTGAACCGGGTGTTGAACTTCATGCACGGCAAACTCTTTTTGCTGAAGGCTGTCATGGCTCTCTGTCTAAACAAATCATGGAAAAATATGATCTCCGTAAAGAGGCTGATCCGCAAACTTACGGCCTTGGCATTAAGGAAATCTGGGAAATCAAACCGGAAAACCATCAGGAAGGCCTCATCATTCATACTGCCGGATGGCCGATGGATCACAAAACCTATGGCGGATCATGGATGTATCATATGAAAGACAATATGGTCTCAATTGGTTTTGTCGTTGGTCTAGACTACGAAAATCCGTATTTATCGCCTTTTGAAGAAATGCAGCGCTACAAAACGCATCCCGCCATTTGCAAATACCTGGAAGGCGGACGGCGTGTTTCTTATGGCGCACGCACATTGGTTGAAGGTGGCCTACAATCGCAGCCTAAATTGACCTTTCCAGGCGGCGCCCTCATCGGAGATAGCGCAGGATTTTTAAATGTCCCAAAAATCAAAGGGAATCATGCGGCCATAAAATCAGGCATTTTAGCCGCAGAGAGTCTTTTCGAATGCCTGCACACAGATGAAGGGACGAATTACGGCTTTGAATGCCAGGCTTATATAAAAGCTTATAAAAATAGCTGGCTATATAAAGAACTTTATAAGGTTCGAAATATCCGTCCTGGTTTTCACAAAGGATTCTGGTTTGGTTTTTTCCATGCGGCTTTTCAGACATTTGGCGGATGGATGCTCCCTTATACACTGAAAAATCATGCCGACCATACGCAGCTCAAAAAAGCTTCCGACAGCACACCCATTGAGTATCAAAAGCCGGATGGAATTTTGACTTTTGACCGGCTTAGCAGTGTCCAGCTCTCCAATACAAACCACGCAGAGGAACAACCCTCACACTTAAAACTAAAGGATCCATCCGTGCCGATTGAGAAAAACCTACCTGACTATGCAGAGCCAGCGCAAAGATACTGCCCCGCCGCTGTTTATGAAATCGTTGAAGAAGAGGGCCAGAAGAAATTCATTATAAATGCACAAAATTGCGTCCACTGCAAAACCTGCGATATTAAGGATCCGGCCCAGAATATTGACTGGTGCGTCCCCGAAGGCAGTGGCGGCCCCAATTATTCAAATATGTAAGTATTAACCAATCTATGATAAGCTCAACCTTGTAGTCGTTTGATTTTATTTTTTCAGCAGGCACAAGCGACGAAGAATAGATGGCCTATTTGAGAAGCGCAGTAACGCACTGAAAAAATAAAAGGAAATGACTATAATATGAAATTTTTTCTAAATTTTTGCATTGGCGGGATTATAGGAGCCTGCGGCGCTTCGGATAAGGTCACAAGCGAAGACCTCCAAAAGGCCTTTGAAAATCCACCTGTACCGATCCGTCATACCTTATCAGGAGATTATCTTGCCAGCCGTCATGCACAAAACCGTAAAGACTGGAAGACGGCGCAGGATTATTTAAACCGGGTTCTGGATTACGATCCTGAAAATCAGGATTTACAGCGCCGCGCCATGGTTCTGGCCATCGGTTCAGGAGATGTACGCCAGGGCATCGCAACCGCCCGTAAAATATTAGATCTTGATCCGGGCAATGCGCTTGCCTTGATGTTTCTGGCAACAAGTGCAATTGAACAGCAGGACTATCAAAAAGCACTAACAACACTGGACTCCATTCCGCCCGGAAGCATTGCTGACTTTATTGGCCCGCTTTTAAAGGCATGGTCTAAAGCCGGCGCCGGAGAATCCAAAACAAAAGGGTTAATCGCAAATAGTTCTCTTCACGCCTATCATGCCCTTTTGATAGATGATTTTTTAGGCACGCTGAAGGATACGAAACCATATTTGGAAGTTATTCTTTCCAATCTGAATATAGATGTATATGAACTGGAAAAGATCGCCGATATTCTTCTGCGCCACGGGAAGAAAAGCGATGCACAAAAAATCTACCAATTAATCAAAGATCAGAATTTCGGTACCAAAAAAATTGATCAAAAACTAAATGCCCTAAAACAGGATAAAGATTATTTTGACACTTACAGAGTTTTGTCTGCACAACACGGCGCGGCAGAAGCCCTGTTTGATATGGCGCGGGTTTTATTCCGTGAATATAGCGATGATAGCGCTATTATCTTTGCCCGCATGGCCTTACATCTCAGACCTGATTTTCCGGATGCTCAGGTTCTCCTTGCCGATATTCTTGCACGTAATGACCAGGCAAAGATCGCCATTCCCTACTACAGAAACATTTCTCCCAAAAGCCCTCTTTTTATGAAAGCTCAACATAGAGCAGCAGACTTGATGGATCGTCAGGGAGAAAAAGAAAACGCTATAGAGCTTCTTCAAAACCTTTACAACGAACGCCAGGATCTTAACTCCTTTATCATGATTGGCGATTTGCATCGCAGCGCCGAGAATTTTTCTGAAGCCTTAAAAATATACAATCAGGCCGCTGATAAACTTGGAAATGATGTTCCCTCTACCCACTGGAATCTCCTTTATGCCCGCGGGATTACACATGAGCGTCTGAACAATATGAATCTGGCGGAAAAAGATCTCTTGAAAGCTATAGAATATAACCCTGAAAACCCCTATATCCTGAATTACCTTGGCTATAGCTGGGCAGATCACGGAAAAAATCTTGAACGCTCTCTGGAAATGATTCAGAAAGCCGTCGCTATACGGCCAACAGACGGATACATCGTCGATTCCCTCGGCTGGGTCTATTTCCGAATGGGTAGATACAATGAAGCCGTCAAAATTCTTGAAAAAGCTGTCTCTCTCCTGCCCTATGATCCCACGATCAATGACCATTTAGGAGATGCTTACTGGAAAACAGGGCGCCATGCAGAAGCGCGCTTTCAATGGCGACGTGCTCTTAATTATGCCGGAGATGAAACAGATATTGCCTCCCTGGAAAGCAAGCTCGAAAACGGATTAAGCACTCAGAAAACGCCGTCAATCCAGCAGGCAAAAACAGACACCGAATCACAAAAAGACAAGCTTCCTCAATCCGAATAAGCGATGCAAAACCTGACCGCAAAGGCACATGCAAAACTCAATTTGTTTTTACATGTCACCGGAAAAAGGGAGGATGGATATCATAACCTCCACAGCCTGACGGCATTTCTTGATTTAGCGGACATCATTACATTTAGCCCCAAACAGGAAAACTCTCCAAAGATCGAAATGACGGGCGCGTTTTGTAAAAACCTGAAGCATGTAGAGAGCACAGAAAATCTGGCAATGCAGGCTGCTACAAATCTGGCCAGCCACGCTGATCAGGACTTTAATTTTGATATTCATATCGAAAAAAATATCCCCCCCGGTGCAGGTTTGGGCGGCGGATCGGCAGACGCTGCCGCAACAATACGAGCATTAATAGATCATTGGGAACTTAACTTACCGGAAACACAGCTCCAGCAGGTTTTATTAAATTTAGGAGCCGATGTTCCTGCCTGCTTTAAACAACAAACTCTTTTCATGTCGGGAATCGGTGATGTCATCGATGACGGGCCAAGCCTTCTCAAATTGAATATGATTTTGATCTATCCTGGTATATCGAGCGATACCGCAAAGGTTTATAAAAATTTGAAGAACATAAATCATGAAGACATTCTGACTTGCCCTGACCAAACAGAAGACCAGAATCAATTCATAAATTTTCTACTGGAAACCAGAAACGATCTAACGGAACCTGCCTGTAAACAATATCCTGAAATTAGAACAGCTCTTGACTATCTGGACACTCAGAAAGGAATACGGCTTGCCCGCATGACCGGTAGCGGATCGGCCTGTTTTGGTATCTTTGATACGGCTCAAAACGTGGAAAACGCCGTTAAAGACGTCAGGACCAAGCACCCTGACTGGTGGTGTCAAAAAGTTTCTTTATTGGAAAAACAAACTTTTACTGCGCCTTAATTATATGACTGAGAAGCATATCACTCGGCTCACCGGTGACTTCGAGGTTATTGGCCTTTTGGTAAGAACGGATTGCATCCTGGGTTTGCGGACCATCCTTACCATCAGCAGGCCCGGGATAAAGCCCCGCCTCTTTTAAAAGTTCCTGGATCTTGGCAATTAGAAGCTCTTTCTCCGACATGGTCTGCATTGTGCTTTGTTTTTCTGCAGCATTCATACCATCCGGCCCGGCGCGGCGGCCTTTCACTGAAATATTAATCTGCTGCATCCGCTCAACCATCCGGTCAACATCCTCCATGCCGATCTGCAAAGACGCGGCCAGTTGCTTCAAAGCCGATTGTGCATCCACATTCCCGCCATCTGCAGCAACTTTATACCAAAGCAAGGCCTCTTCCGGCTTGGCTTCTCCCATCAACCCGTTCTCATGGATCAGACCAAGATTATAAGCCGCTTCAACAATACCGCTATTTGCTGCGGACTCAAAAAACTGAGCGGCTAAAACAGGATTATAGGTCGTTCCAATACCTTCAATATGAGCAATGCCAAGATTATATTGAGCTTCTGGATGTCCGCGTTTTGCAGCTTCACGATACCAGTAAAGCGCCGTGTCTAAATCACGATCAACGCCTAAGCCTTGGTGGTTCAAAACGCCGAGATTATAGCTTGCATTCGCAATCCCGGAATCTGCTGCTTCACGAAACCAGAGAGCTGCCCGATCAAAATTTTGTTTTACACCGCCATGGCCCGCCGTATAGATTGCTGCCAGATCATGCTGTGCCTCACTATTCCCGGAGAATGCAAGATCTTCTATAGCTTTTACATTTTTGGGCAGGTCACCATCCGGACTAATGCGCTCAGCAAGCGCTGCATTATCAGAAGATTGAACCTGCTCAACACCTTCAGAAATTGCGGATGAAACCGCAACCTGTTCTTCCTGTGTCACAGGCTTTGGTTCAATTTCCAGTTCCTGGCTGACGGCTGGTGCAATTTCATTAAGCTGCACTGCCAACGCATTTTCATCTTCATCCATTGCTCTGAGAAGCTCTTCATCACTTGCCGCAAGCACTTCCTGCGCTGCGTCAGTTTGTTCCGGCGGCTCAATAAGCACGAGTTCACTGTCTTTTATATCGAGCGTTTCAGGAACGGTCACTTCCCCTAAATCAATGGTTTCAAAATCTGAAATTTCAGGTTCAAACAAAGCCTGGGGAGCACTGCCTGCTGCAGGTGTGACTTGCGCAAAGCGCGGCTGCTGAATCTGATTGATTGCCCACCCGGACAAAAGAGCGCCAATCACAAGAGCCATCATCGCTGCCCCTTGCATGCCAGCAGAGCGCCACCAGGGCTCTTCCCCTTGCGCTTGCTTATATGTTTCCCCGTCTTTACCCAAAGCCGGCATACTTGGAAAACCGGATTGTGTGGCTGCCGATTGATCGGTCAGTAAAACCATCGCACGCGCCTGAAGTGATTCCTGCGTTTCCAGCGCAATTTCTTCAAGCCGTTCAACCTTACGGTAGATCCTTGCTTTTTCCTGCGCGGTCTTTTCCAGCATCCGGTCAAGACGCGCCTGCTCTGTCAGAGATTCATCAAGACGCTGGTTAACACCGGTGAAACGGTCATCAACATCTTTCATCCGCTGCTCAATCAGAGCTTGCCCCGCAGCCGCTTTAACCAGCTTATCTTCTGCGTCACGAACAGAACGCTCAAAACGGGCCTGACGCTGTGAAATTTCGGATTCAATTTTCTCACGTTCCTGAAACTTATCTTCAAGCGCAATATAGCTGCTTTCAGCTGACTGCTTTCGACGGTCCATTTCAACCAAAAGAGCCGCCTGCTCTTTTTTCATCCGCGCTGTGCGCGCTTCCATTTCTTTCAACAGTGCCTTGTGATTACGTTCGGTCTGCGCGTTGCGCTCTTCCATATCGCCAAGTGCACGGCGGTATTCGCGCATTTCCCGTAAAAGCTCATAGCGTTCCGCTTCGCTCCGTTTTAATTTGTCGCTAATTTGGGCCAGGGTGCGCACAATCTGGACCATCCTTGGGTCCTTTCCACCTCCGTCCTGCTCGGGAGGACGGACAACATGCACACGATCGGGAATACGATTGGATCTCATAACGCCTTAAACCTTTACTCTAAAATATGCGGATAATGTGACTTTAGGTAATTGCATAAAATAGGGGAAGACAAGATCAAAAACTATCCACAAGCTGAGCGTGTCTTCTATAGGAACTTCATGAATTTTCGGTATTGTCTTCATCCGCATCAGATAAGATGCGCCGGGCTGCCCCATCCAGATCATCATACTGGCCAGATTTAAGGCTCCATATAAAACCTGCCAGGCCAATCAGGCCGAGAAACAAAGCCACAGGAATTAAGTAAATTAAAATATCCATTTCACTTACGCTCCCTGTTTCCGGTTCAGCCGGAAAGAATTGGCGATCACGACAAGTGATGAACCGGACATGGCCAGCGCCGCAATCATCGGCGTGACATATCCGGCAAAAGCCAGCGGTACGGCGATTATATTATAGATAACCGCCAGCGCAAAATTCTGCCGGACAAGCAGGCCGGACCGGCGCGCCGTGTCGTAACTCTCCAGAACAGGGGCAAATTCCTCGCCCATAAAAACAATATCCGCGGCATTCTGGGCCATATCAATGGCCGTGCCCGGCGCCATGGAAATATCCGCCCCGGCCAGCGCCGGCGCATCATTGAGACCGTCCCCAACCATCAGGATATGCTTTCCCTGTTTTTTCAGCGTCTCGATATAGGCAAATTTCTGATCGGGTTTCTGATCTCCTAAAGCCGTTTCAATCCCGCTTTGCCCGGCAATCAGATCGACAACCTCCTGCCTGTCACCAGAGAGCAGATGAATCTCCAGCCCGTTTGATTGCAGTTTTTCAACCGTCGCGGCGGCGTCTTTTTTCAGGGCGTCAGTAAAATAAAAACATACAGGCGCCTGCCCTGCTGCGGCCAACCATAATTCAATATCCGAAGACGGCGCGGCATTTTGATCTCCACACCAGTCCCGGCTGCCGAGCTTGACCTGCCTGCCCTCTATCACGCCCTCCAGCCCCTGCCCCGGATATTCGCGGACATTTTCAACATCCAGCAAAGCGCCCTGATGTGAATCGCTTAAAGCCCTGGAAAGCGCATGCGTGCTGTGCGCGGCAAGACTTGCGGCAAGTTGTAAAGCCTGCGGATCATACACCCCTTTTAAAGTCGCTTTTCCGGTTGTCAGGGTCCCGGTCTTATCCAGGATGATTGTATTCACCTCCGCAAGACGCTCCAGCGCATCGCCTGATTTAACAAGAATTGCCTTTTTCATCAGCCGGCCTGTTGCCAGAACCTGCACCACGGGCACGGCAAGGCCGAGCGCACAGGGACAGGTAATAATCAAAACCGTCACGGCAATTAAAAGCGCATCCTGCCACGGCGCGCCCCAAAGCCCCCACCATAATATAAAAGCCAGTGCCGCAAGCAGGTGAACGGCAGGCGTATAAAGTTTTGCGGCCTTGTCTGCCAAACGCACATAACGCGCCTGCCCCTGCCCGGCCTTTTCCATCAGGCGGACAATATCGGATAAAAGCGACTCTTCTGCTGCTTTGGAAACTTCAACGCTCACCGGCGCAGACAGGTTGAGTGTTCCGGCATACACTTCATCCCCCGGCTCAAGCGCACGCGGCAGGGTTTCCCCTGTGACAAGCGCCGTATCGACCTCGCTGCGTCCATCTTTGACGATCCCGTCCGCCGGAAATTTATCGCCCGCATTCACCCGCACGATCATGGACGGACGCAAGGCGCTGATCGGCAGTTTGCGCGTTCCGCCTTCTTCAATCACCGTGGCGAAACCCGTCAGCGTGCTCAGCAAATCCGTTGCCGTTGAACGGGCGCTGCGCCGGGCGCGTGTATCCAGATAACGCCCGATCAGCAGGAAAAAGAGCAGCATAACCGCGCTGTCAAAATAGACATGCTCGCCATGCGTTAAAAGCTCATGCACGCTCATCGCGCCAGCTAAAATTACGGCCAGTGAAATCGGCACATCCATATTGGTATGCCCGTTTTTAAGCGCGCCGCAAGCGGAGCGGAAAAACGGACGGCCCGAAAATAAAATTGTCGGCAGAGCAATCAGCGCGGAAAACCAGTGCAAAAACGAGCGGGTGGACAGGCCCATCTCCTCGGAGCTTGTAATCCAGAGGCCTACGGATAAGAGCATGATGTTCCCCATTGCAAACCCGGCCACACCCATACAGAGCAGCAGAAACTTTTCCTCATCACGTGATTGCAGTTTCTCAAGCGCCGGATCAAATCCCTGCACGCCATAGCCAAGCGCTTCAATCTTTGTCACAAGATCATTGGCGCGCTGCGCCGGGCCGTTCCAGGTCAGGGACAGTCTGCGGGTTGAAAAATTCAGCCGCGCCGCATCAACATCGTCCTCTTCTAAAAGTGTGGATTCAATTTTCTGAATACAGCCGCCGCAATGAACGCCGCTAATTAAAAGCTCCAGCCTGTTCAGGTCATCCGGAGCTTTCTGAACAAGGGCTTCATAACCCTGCGCGGCATTTTCTACGGCGCTATAATTTCCAGAGTCGTCTGATAATTGTGCGTGTCCCATTGTGCATTTGCCTTCACTGTCCAGGCACCGGATAAAGGTGCATTCAAGGGCACACTATACACACCTTTTGCAACCTGCGTAAATTCGATCTCATAATCATGGCCTGATTTCAGCGGACGGATCATCCGGGCTGTTACCTTGGCACCCGTCAGTGGTGCGCCGTTTTTGTCCTGTATCGTCCAGGTCAGCGTGCCGTTTTCATGAACCAGATTTTCCGTCAGGCCTAGCGCTTCCTGCACCCGCCCCGCGTGCAGTCTGTCATTATAGGCAAGCCCGTCCTCATAGGCACTTTCGGAGACAACGCCGCTATGCGTCTTGAGCGCCTTGGTAATAAAGACCGCATTGACCGCAGCAATGGCGACAAAGAAAGCCAGAAAATAAAAAAAAACTTTTTTCCCGGTCACAGGCCGGATCGTCGCTGCCATCACCTTGCCCTCTTGCTCACAAAGACGCTTTCATAATCGTCGGTTAAATCGGTTTCCTTATCCCGCAGGTAAAAGATGATCTCTTTCGGCTCACCAGGCGTAACCGCGGATTCCAGGAAGATATGATAATTCCCGACACTGTCCGCCGGAACAAAAAGCGCATCAGGTGAAATATCCCCGGCCGCGCGCACATTCAGGACATAGTTTTCAAGCCCCTCGACAGCCAGCTCAAATGTTTTATCCGAATGGGTTTTATTAAGGATTTTAACTTCATAACCATTTCTGAATGTCCCGTCCGAGAGTTTCACAAAAAGCGGGTTACGGTCGTGCAAAACCGTCAGATCTGTTGGCGCACGGGAGATCAGTGCATAAAGCATAATACCACCAACCAGTGCTATAAGAGCCGAGTAATAAATCGTGCGCGGACGGATAATCCGGAATTTTTCAAAAATGCCGCGCTTTTGCAGCTCCATATGCCGGACTGTGTCATAGCGCACAAGACCGCGCGGCAGGCCGACCTTGTCCATAATTTCATTACAGGCATCGACGCACAAACCGCAGGCAATACATTCCATTTGAAGACCTTTGCGGATATCGATGCCGGTTGGGCAAACCTGAACACAGGCCGTGCAGTCGATGCAATGGCCCCGCCCCTCCCAGCTATCGCCCTTTTTGTGCTTGCCGCGCGGCTCGCCGCGCTCCTCGTCATAACCGATAATCAGTGTATTATCGTCAAACATTGCCGACTGGAACCGCGCATAGGGACACATATAGGTGCAGACCTGCTCGCGCGAAAATCCGGCCATGAGATAAGTCGATAATGTCAGCCCGACCATGAATGCCAGAACAGTCGGCGAGACGTCAAAATGCAGGAAGTCCATCACCAGGGTCGGCGCATCATTGAAATACAGCACAAACGCCCCGCCGGTCCACCAGCCGATGCCTAACCAGATGAGATGGGTTAGAGTTTTTTTCCAGATTTTTTCAAACGTCCACGGCCCTTCGGATAATCTTTTGCGTTTATTCCGGTCGCCCTGGATAATCCGCTCAACCCAGACGAATAAGTCCGTCCAGACGGTCTGCGGGCACAAATAGCCGCACCAGATCCGGCCAAACAGACTGGTGACAAAAAAGAGTGCAATTGCCGCCAATATGAGAATGCCCGTCAGCAGGTAAACTTCCTGCGGCCAGATTTCAACAAAAAACCAATAAGCGCGACGTGAGGGCAGATCGATCAGGATCGCCTGGTCGGGCGCGGATGGCCCTCGGTCCCAGCGAAGAAATGGCGCAAGATAATAAATCCCGAGCGTGATAATCATCGCCGCCCATTTCAGCTTGCGGTATTTCCCCCAGACACGTCTTGGGTAAATTTTTTCCTGCTTTTTGAAATAGTGCTCAGTTTGCGGGTTATCGGCTTGCGCGCTCAAACGGCCCCCCTATTCGGCAGAACCTTCAGATTGACCTTCACCACCGCCAAGCTCATGCACATAGACAGAAAGCTGACGGATTGTATTCTCGTCCAGCCGGCCCTGCCAATGC
>JANQIB010000098.1 GCA_028282385.1 Alphaproteobacteria bacterium | reverse complement strand
CGGCGGGTCCACTTTCGCTAATCCATCGGCAGAAGAATTGTCACAAAACGGACTTAGTCCAGACACAAAGGTCTGGCAGCTTATTGATCAGGCGGGCGGGAGAGGTTTTCAGATCGGGGGCGCACAGATGAGCGAAAAACATTGTAATTTCATGATCAATACCGGCGAGGCAAGCGCCGCCGATCTTGAGGCTTTAGGTGAAGAGATTCGTAAAAGGGTTTACGAAAACTCTGGACTCACGCTACGCTGGGAAATCAAACGGATAGGAGAAAGCTTATGACCAAGACAGTTGCTTTACTTGTCGGCGGGTGGAATGCCGAGCGCGAGGTGTCGATCAATAAGGGCAAGCATGTCGAGGCGGCGCTGAAAGAGGCGGGCTATAACGTCAAGGTTATTGAGGTGACGAAGGATATCGGCAAGCTCGTCAGGGACTTAACACCAAAACCGGACGCTGCGTTTTTAAATATCTATGGCCGCCTTGGTGAGGATGGATGCCTGCAGGGCTTTATGGAGCTGATGGAAATTCCTTATACCTGTTCAAGTGTTATGGCGTCTGCGATTAACATGGATAAACCGATGGCTAAGCGGATGGCGGAAAGTGTCGGTGTGCCATGCCCGAAAGGCGCGCTGGCAGGCAAGGAAGAGGTTGTTGCCGAAAGCGTGATGGAGCGCCCTTATGTGGTGAAGCCGTATAATGAAGGCTCGAGCGTAGATGTTTATATTATCAAGGAAAATGACAATCATCTTTTACAGTTAAAGCAAGACTGGCCGTTCGAAGGAAAAGCGCTGGTCGAGCAATATATTGCGGGCAAGGAGCTAACCGTTGCGGTTCTGGACGGCAAGGCGCAGGCGGTGACGGAGATTATTTCGCACACGGGCGGCTTTTTTGACTATGAAGCCAAATATGAAGATGAGCGCACAGAGCTTGTCATGCCTGCGGATATTCCCAAAGACATTTATGAGAAAGCTTTGGATTATGCCGAGCGCGTGTATAATGTAATCGGGTGTCACGGGCTTGCCCGCTGTGATTTCCGGTATGATGATACGCTTGGGAAGGACGGCCTGTTCTTTCTTGAAATCAACAATCCGCCGGGAATGACTGCGGAGTCTATCGGTCCGTCCCAATTGGTCTATAATGGTATGTCTTTCTCTGCGCTCTGTGCGCATATGGTTGAAACCGCAAAATGTCACGGTCTTATAAAACACCAAAACGACTCACAAAAAAGCGCACCGCTGGCCAGGAGCGCGTAATTACCTTTCTGCGCCGTGCCGGCATTATTGCGGGTATCTGCGCCGGTCTGTTCTGGGTCGGCTCGTGGATTGTCCTGTCCGGCGGACTGGAGCGCACAAAAGACTGGGCGCAAGAGAAAACATTGTCTTTCACCGCAGCGAACGGCTTTGTGGTTGAAAATATCCTGGTTGAAGGGCGTTCCTACACGGACCCGGATGCGATCATGGCAATCCTGAACATTAAAAAAGGTGATCCGGTTTTTTCATTTGAACCACAGCCTGCGCAGGACATGCTGAACAAACTATCCTGGGTGAAAGAAGCACGGGTGCAGCGCCGCCTGCCCGATACGATTTATGTAGGTTTAGTTGAACGCAAACCAATGGCACTCTGGCAATATAAAGGCAAAGTTAAAGTAATAGATGAAGAAGGCGAAACCTTAACATCTGATAAGCTCGCCCGGTTTAAAGACCTTCTGATTGTCACCGGGGAAGACGCGCCGGGCCGTGCGTATTTGTTAATTGAAGCGCTGGATTTTGAACCGGATATTCAACAGCGCTCGGAATCGGCCATGCTTGTATCCGGCCGGCGATGGGATTTAACCTTAACCGGCGGGATCAAAGTCCGTTTGCCGGAAGAGGAAATCGGCTTTGCGCTGCGCCGCCTTGCCAGCGCGCATGAGGAAAGCGCTTTGCTGGATAAGGATATTAAATCCATTGATTTGCGTGAGGCAGAACGCATTATCGTGCAAACCCGCCCCGGCGCCGTGCAGGATTACCGCGCGACCTTTGAACCTGCGGCTGGCGGCCCGATTTAGGAGCGCGGGATGAATCATAAAGCAAAACCAAAAGGCTCCCTTGTCGCTGCGCTGGATATCGGTTCGCATAAGATCGCCTGCTTTATTGGCCGCACAGTGGATGAGTCCGGCGGGGTGGAAATCCTCGGCGTCGGCTATCAGGCCTCCAAAGGAATTAAAGGCGGAACGGTTGTTGATTTAAGCGCTGCCGAGGCCACGATCCGCCAGACCGTGAATACGGCGGAGAATATGGCGCTCGATGCGATGAAAGGCTATCCGCTGCGTGATGTTGTCATTAACATTCCCGGCGTACATGCGAAGTCGCATTTGCTTTCTGCGGATATTCAAATTCACGGCCATGAGATTACCGATAATGATGTGCGCCGCGCGTTATCAAAGGCGCAGGACCAGGTCTTAAGTCCGGACTATGAGCTGATCCATACGATTCCGGTTGATTTCAAAATTGACGGGCATGAAGGAATCCGCGATCCGCGCGGCATGGTCGGTAAATCGCTTGAGGTTGGAATTCATATGGTGACAGCGGATCTTGGGCCGCTGGAGAATTTTGCCGAAGGGATTGAGCGCTCTCATCTTGATGTTGATTCTTTATGTGTGTCTTCTTATGCGGCGGGACTGTCGGTGCTGGCCGAAGATGAAATGGATCTGGGGTGCACGGTAATTGATATGGGCGCAGGCGTGACTTCGATTGCGGTCTTCCAGGGCGGGCATATGATTTACAGTGATCATGTGCCGATTGGCGGATGGCATGTCACAAATGATATTGCCAAGATTATGACGTGCTCTACGGCAGATGCGGAGCGGATTAAAACGCTCTATGGCAGCGCGATCGTGTCGGGCAATGATGATAATGAATTAATTGATATTCCGCAGATTGGCGCAGTTGACAAACACAATGCGAATAATGTCCCGCGTTCGCAGCTGATTGCTGTGATCCAGCCGCGGCTGGAAGAAATTCTTGATATGGTCCGCGCGCGGCTGGAGGAAAACGGGTTCTTTGGAATCGGGCGGCGTGTGGTGTTAACGGGCGGGGCCAGCCAGATGCAAAATATCATGGAACTGACCGAGCATGTTCTCGATAAACGTGTCAGTCAGGGGCGCCCGATCCGGCTTTACAGCCTGCCCGACGCGGTCAGCGGACCGGCCTTTGCAACAACAGCGGGGCTGCTTGTTTACCTGACGCAGCGGCAGGATGAAATGCCTGCCGAGATTATGGCGAGCGTCACACCGGGGACACTCTGGGAACGCGTAAAGTATTGGTGGAAAGAAAACTGGTAGGGAGTTATGAGTAGGGAGTAGGGAGAAAAGCTAAAAACGGATAACTCCCTACTCTCTACTTGCTTCTTCCTACTCATCCCCAACTTATCCACAGTAAAATGTGCGAATCTATTGGCGACTCATTATGGTTATGAGACAATCTGAAATCATGAGTCAAATGAGTCGTTTAGACGTGATTGCTCATTTGCTTGTGTAGGGAATATGAAAGTGTAAAAGCCGCTGGATGCCCGCCATTTTTGAAAACTTCGGATTTTCAGGATTCCGTTTTTTCAAAAATAACCATAGAATCGAAAGCACGACCTTTCTCATGGAGGTTTTCAAGCAATGTTAAATATTCGAATGCAAAATCCAGAGGTACATAAATTGTCTCCAAAAATAACAGTTATTGGTGTTGGCGGCGCTGGCGGAAATGCGGTCAACAATATGATTTCATCCGGCCTTGAGGGCTGTGAGTTTCTTGTCACGAACACGGATGCACAGGCGCTGGAAAGCTCGCTCAGCGAGAACCGGCTGCAGCTTGGCGCAAGTGTGACGGGCGGTCTTGGCGCCGGGGCGAAACCGGAAGTGGGTAAGCAGGCGGCCGAGGAAAGCCTTGATGATGTCATGCAGATCCTGGAAGGCTCGAACATGGTTTTTGTCACTGCCGGGATGGGCGGCGGGACAGGAACCGGCGCTGCGCCCGTGATTGCAAAAACCTGCCGGGATAGCGGGATTTTGACCGTCGGTGTGGTCACCAAGCCGTTCCATTTTGAAGGGGCGCACCGGATGCGCCAGGCTGAACAGGGCATTCTTGAAATGCAGGATTATGTGGATACGCTGATTGTCATCCCGAACCAGAATCTGTTCCGCATTGCCAATGAAAAGACAACTTTTGCCGAAGCTTTCCGCCTGGCGGATAGTGTGTTGCAATCAGGTGTACGCGGCGTCACTGACCTGATGGTCATGCCGGGCCTGATCAATCTTGATTTTGCAGATATTCGCTCGGCCATGCTGGAGATGGGTAAAGCAATGATGGGCACAGGCGAAGCTGAAGGTGAACGCCGGTCTATCGAAGCTGCCGAAGCGGCGATTAGCAACCCGCTTCTGGATGATGTTTCTATGAAGGGTGCGCGCGGCGTGATTATCAATGTCACAGGCGGCAGTGATATGACGCTGTTTGAAGTTGATGATGCGTGTAACCGTATTCGCGAAGAAGTTGATCCGAATGCGAATATTATCTTCGGCTCGACCTTTGATGAAAAACTTGAAGGCCGGATGCGTGTTTCCGTTGTGGCAACCGGGATTGATGCTGAAGAAGCGCAAAAGCCAGTTCGAACAACAACTACGGGAACAGGCGCGGTTCGGACAACACCTGTTACAACAACAGCGACTGCACCCAGAGCAGAACGCGCTCAGCCTGCTGCGGCAAGTGCTAATTGGCAGACCAATATTAATGTTGTGCAGGCAGCGACTGTTGCAGCTCGTTCCGCTATTCCTGCCGCGCCTCAGGCTGCTCCGAAAGAGGAGCCTGAAAGCGAGTTGTTTGAACAACAGGAATTTACACAGCCGCCGGCGCAAGCAGCCCGTGGTGGCACATATCACGGTCAGTTTATTCCGCCAGCTCCGGTTGTCCCGGAGCGTCAGGACCAGCCTTATTCCGGTTACGGGATGACCCCGCCTGCCGCAATGCCGGCCAAGCCTGAAGAGCAGGCACAGCCGCAAGCGCAGCAAGGTGAAACCGGATATGTCCTCCGTCCACCGGTTCCGGGTGCACGGACAGAAGAGCGGAAAAGAACACCGTCCTTGTTTGAACGCATTACAACAGGTGCCCGCCGGTTTGGCGGTCATGAAGAGGCCGGTGACACCGGGCAGCAATCCTCAGGTGGCGGCGCACAAGGCGGTGGTTTTGGCGGCGGCCTTCGGGCACAGCGTCAGATGACCGGTACGGGCGGACCTGCTCAGGGGCAGCTCAATATCGATGCACCTGCAGCTGCGCCCCAGGGTGAGCAGAATGAAGATAACCTTGATATTCCTGCCTTCCTAAGACGACAGGCAAACTAGGGTAGTAAACGAATCCCGCGTTCCTGCGGGTGTCCTCCAGAGTAAAATCTGATTTCTAAGGGCCAGCTAAGCTGGCCCTCTTTTTTTTTTATATCAACGCCTTATAAATGTAACACAGCGTTGCAAAGCGTGATTTGAGAAGCTTTTGCGCGCTCCCATATATTAGGGTGAGAAAAAGAGGACTTATGCAACACACACTTGAGACATCTATTCATCTTTCCGGAACCGGCCTGCATAGCGGGAAAACGGTTCGTCTGGCGATCCATCCTGCGGATGTGGACCATGGGATTGTCTTTAAGCGTGTTGATCTTGCAGATCAGGATAATGTTATTCCGGCAAGTTGGGACCATGTTGTCGATACACAGCTTTGTACGGTGATCGGGAATGAAACTGGCGCAACTGTCGGGACAATTGAGCATCTGATGTCTGCTCTTCGGGGGTGCGGGATTGATAATGCCCTGATCGAAGTTGATGCGCCCGAGGTGCCGATTATGGATGGCAGCGCTCGTCTCTTTGTCGACGCCATTGAAGAGGCTGGTGCTGTTTCTCAATCTGCGCCGCGCCGCGCCATTCGTGTTCTTAAAGAAGTGAGTTATCAGGACGGCGATAAATTTGTCCGTCTTTCTCCTTCACCAATGCCGGTTTATAGCGGCCGGATAGATTATGATCACCCGGATATTGGTGTTCAGGATTATTCTTTGTCTTTGATTGGCGCAAATTTCAAACATGATGTGTCCGATTGCCGGACATTCGGTTTTCTGAAAGATGTTGAAGCCATGCGGGCCGCCGGTCTGGCGCTTGGCGGATCTTTGGACAATGCGATTGTTTTAGCCGATGACAGCGTCATCAATGAAGAAGGGCTTCGCTGCACAGATGAATTTATCCGTCACAAGGTCCTGGATGCTGTTGGTGACCTGGCTTTGGCAGGTGGTCCTGTTTTAGGGCATTACCATGGTGTTAAGGCCGGGCATGAGCTGAATAACCGGATTTTGAAGGTTTTATTTGCCGATCCCGAGGCGTGGGAAGTCGTTGATTATTATGTTGATCTTGATGAAACGGGCCGGGCGATTTATCCCCAAATCCACAAAGACAGCGCCTTTGCTGCTTAAACCCCTTTCCATTTTGGTGCTGACGCGCTATGTCTAAAGGCATGGTTTTAAAAGCTTTTACCCTGGTTTTGACAACGAGCCTGATCCTGCTGACAGCGTGCTCTTCTTCTGACAAAGAAGAGGCGATGGAGGCTGAAAAGAAGTCTTCCGAAACCACACCTGTTGAAGTCCTCTATAATCAGGCAGCTGATGCGCTTGAGGCCAAAGACTATAGAGTGGCGACACATAAATTTGAAGAGGTTGAGCGCCAGCATCCTTATTCCAAATGGGCGACAAAATCCCAATTGATGTCGGCTTATGCATCTTATCAGGATGATCGTTATGATGAAGCCATCCTGGCTTTAGACCGTTTTATTGAGTTGCATCCGGGGAATGAAGATATTGATTATGCGTATTACCTGAAGGCGCTTTGTTATTATGAGCAGATCTCTGATGTGGCACGCGATCAGGCGATGACGCAGCATGCGCTGGAAGCTTTGAATACCCTGATCCTGCGCTTTCCTGAAAGCCAGTATTCGCGGGATGCCCAGCTTAAAAAAGACCTGACGCTGGACCACCTGGCCGGAAAGGAAATGGAGATTGGGCGCTATTATCTCAACCGCGGGCAGATTAATGCGGCGATCAATCGTTTTCGCGCGGTTGTTAGGGATTACCAGACAACAACCCATATCCCGGAAGCGCTGCACCGTCTTATCGAAGCCTATTTAACGCTGGGCTTAAAAACAGAAGCGACACGTATTGCTGCCGTTCTGGGGCATAACTACCCTGGGTCCGAGTGGTACGACGATAGTTATAAAATTCTGGATGCAGAGAGTCGGCGCCAGATTCTTGACGACCGTTCATTTGTCGATAAGACAGTCGACTCGCTCTTTAAACCGGATTAGAAAAAGGCGGCCCGAAGATGCTCGCCAGTCTGACCATTTCCAATATTGTTCTGATCGAAAAGCTTCATCTTGATTTCGAAAAAGGTCTGTGTGCCCTGACAGGTGAAACAGGCGCCGGGAAATCTATCTTACTCGACTCATTGGGGCTGGTTTTAGGTGCGCGAGCAGATACAGGCCTCATACGGCAAGGAGAAGAGCAGGCAAGTATTAGTGCTTCTTTTTCCGTTCCTGAAGATCATGATGTTTTGACATTTTTAAAAATACAGGAACTGCAAGCCACTCCAGAATTAATTTTACGGCGCAGTGTTAATAAAGATGGGCGGAGCCGGGCCTTTATTAATGATCAGCCGGTGAGTGTTTCTTTGCTGAAGCAGACCGGGGAAATGCTGGTTGAAATTCACGGGCAGTTCGAAACGCAAAGCCTTCTTAATACGCGGATGCATCGTGGTCTTTTGGATGATTACGGAACAGAGAGTAAAATATTACATAGGCTGGCAGATCTTTGGGAAGATTGGAAAAGCAAAGCGCTAACGCTTGAGGAGGCGCGTAACCAGGCAGAGAAAACCCGCGCAGAAGAAGATTTTTTACGCGGTGCGCTTGAGGATCTGGATAGGCTTGATCCTCAGGCTGGAGAAGAAGAAAAGCTATCGCAACAGCGCGCACGTTTAATGAAGCGTGATCAGATGCTGGAAGGGTTGCATGAAGGTATGCAGGGTGCAGAGCAGGGTGAAGAGGCTTTCGGCGTAATTTGGCGGGCGCTTGAAAAGTTGGGTGAAGAAGGAAAAGATTTGATTGCTGGTGTAGACCGTGCGGCTGCGGAGATCTCAGAAGTGCGCGCCCAAATTCAAACGCTCTCTGATTCTCTGAATGAAAACAGTTTATCCCTTTCTGAAATTGACGATCGTCTTTTTGCCCTTAAAAACCAGGCCCGAAAGCATGGCTGCGCCGTGGAGGAGCTGGCTTCCAAGAGAGAAGAGCTGGCAGTACAGCTAGATATGATAGAGCATCAGGATGAACGGTTGGCGGAGATGATGCATGCCGTGGAAGAGGCGCGCGCGGCTTATATCAAGCAGGGAAAGAAATTACGGGATGTTCGGCAAATGGCTGCGCAGAAGCTTGATAAGCTGGTCGCAAAAGAACTTACGCCGTTAAAACTGGATAAAGCAAAATTTGTGACTGAGGTAAAAGAGCAAGAAGAAGAGGCGTGGGGGCCGCTTGGAATGGATCATGTGCAGTTTCTTGTGGCCACAAATCCGGGCGCGGCGCCGGGGCCCTTAAATAAAATAGCATCAGGCGGGGAAATGGCGCGGTTTATGCTGGCGCTTAAAGTGGTCTTGGCCGAAGTCGGGCTTGCCGGTGCGCTTGTGTTTGATGAAGTTGATAGCGGTATTGGCGGTGCAACGGCGGCGGCTGTTGGGGAAAGGCTGGCAAGGCTTGCAAAGCACCGGCAGATCCTGGTTGTCACGCATTCGCCGCAAGTAGCTGCTATTGCGGATCACCATTATATCGTCCGCAAGGAAGGCGCCAAGGAGGTTTTGACAACCGTGTTTTCTCTCGACGGACAGAAAGAGCGGACCGAAGAAATTGCCCGTATGTTATCAGCCGCTGATATTACAGATGAAGCGCGCGCCGCGGCAGGAAAACTTATGCAAAAGAGTGCAGCCTGATGACAAAAACATTATTTGATATGAGTTTTGAAGATGCGCGCGTACGACATGCAGCGCTCTCCAGGGAGATTGAAAAGCATGATGAGCTTTATCATCAAAAAGATAATCCGAAAATTTCAGATGCAGCTTATGATGAATTACGCCGCGAGCTGGGGCAGATTGAAAATCAGTTTCCTGAGTTAAAAACAGACCAAAGCCCAACTCAGAAAGTTGGTGCAGCGCCTGCGCGGGGATTTAAAAAAGTTAAACACAGCGTTCCGATGTTGTCTTTATCAAATGTTTTTTCAGAAGAAGAATATTCTGATTTCAGGGTACGGATTTACAGGTTTTTGAATAAAGAAGAGTCTGAAGAGATAGAGTTTTTGGCAGAACCCAAAATTGATGGTTTGTCCTGTTCTCTGCGTTATGAGCAGCGGGTTTTGGTAATGGCGGCAACCCGCGGTGACGGGTATGAAGGTGAAGATATCACGGAGAATGTGCGGACAATTCAGGATGTTCCTCAAAAATTACCTAAAGAAGCGCCGGATACTCTGGAGGTGCGCGGGGAAATTTACATGCGCCGCGATGATTTTATAAAGTTGAATGAGGAGCAGGAAAAACAGGGCAAGCAAATCTTTGCAAACCCCCGGAATGCGGCGGCAGGGAGCGTTCGTCAGCTTAACTCTGAAATTACAAAAACCCGTCCGCTTCACTTTTTTGGGTATGCGTTGGGTGAGGTAAGTGCGGAAATATCCAAAAAACAATCCGGTGTTCGTGAAAAGCTTGAAGGTTGGGGATTTCAGGTGCCGCAGCCATCTTATGTTGGATCGGATCAGGACGGGCCTTATCTTTATTATAAAGAAATTGAAGAGCTGCGGGCTGAGTTACCTTATGAGATTGATGGTATTGTCTATAAGGTCAATGATCTCGAACTGCAGGAGCGGCTTGGCTTTGTTTCCCGTGCACCGCGCTGGGCAACGGCGCATAAGTTTCCGGCAGAAAAAGCGGTTACGGTCATTAACGATATTGATATCCAGGTGGGTCGGACAGGGGTTTTGACGCCTGTAGCGCGACTGGAGCCGATTTCTGTTGGCGGTGTGGTTGTGTCGAATGCAACGCTTCATAATGAAGATGAAATTAAACGTAAAGATGTTCGTATCGGTGATCATGTTGCAATCCAGCGGGCAGGTGATGTCATTCCACAAGTTGTTGAGGTTATTCAGGAAAAACGTAAAAAGGGAACAAAGGAATATGTTTTCCCGCAGACCTGCCCGGTTTGTGGTTCTCTGGCCATTCGTGAAGAAGGAGAGGTGGCGTGGCGCTGTACGGGTGGTTTAATTTGTGAAGCGCAGGCGGTTGAACGCCTCAAGCATTTTGTCAGCCGGAACGCGTTTGATATTGAAGGGATGGGTGCAAAGGTTATAGAAGCCTTTTGGCAAGATAAGTTAATTAAAGCACCAGCTGATATTTTTACACTGGAAGAACGAGATAAAACCTCTTTAACGCCGATAAAGGCGAGAGAGGGATGGGGCGATCAATCTGCGCGCAATCTGTTTGCAGCGATTAATGAGCGGCGTGAAATTGAACTGAACCGGTTTATTTATGCGCTTGGTATTCGTCAGGTTGGCGAGGCGAATGCGAAGAAGCTTGCCTTAACTTACGGCAGTTTTGAAACCTTTCAGGAAGCTATGCTGGCAGCCCAGAATAAGGAAGGAGAAGCTTTCCAGGATCTTTTGGATATCGAAGATATTGGACCTTCTGTAGCAGACGACCTTATCGGCTTTTTTAAGGAGCCGCATAATCAGGATGTTCTGAAAAAATTGAAAGAGCAGATTACGATTTTAAACTACGAAATGCCTGAGAATGATGGCAGCCCTGTCTCAGGAAAAATTGTTGTATTTACAGGAAGCCTTGAGCAATTTTCACGCGCCGAAGAGAAGGTCAGGGCTGAAGGACTTGGGGCAAAAGTATCCGGATCTGTTTCGAAAAAAACGGACTACGTGGTTGCCGGATCAGACGCAGGATCTAAACTTAAGAAAGCCAAAGAGCTTGGTGTTGAAGTTTTATCCGAACAGGAATGGATCGATCTTATTGCGCGTTAGGCGCTTTTGGCAGCTTTTTTCTGAAGCGCGTCAAGCTTGTCCAGCGTGTCTTCGATATTAAGCGGATAATCTCTGCGCTCGATAAACTCTCCACCGCCAGTGTTACGAGTCATTGATAAATCAAGTGCCTTGTGCAGAATTTCTCCAATTTGTGCATCTTCCTGTTCAACAGCAAGTTCAAGAGCGGTCAGAATGCGGTCGCTAAGACGGAGTTTTTCAAGGGATATATTTGACATTGGAGCGCCTTTCTTAAATTACGGAGTGATTTTAGCCTGTTTTAAGAGATCGTCAAAGGCTTTAAAAAACTGCATGCGATATTGATCTTGTTCCATGAGAATTTCGTGGTGAGCGCCCTGAATTTCGAGGTATTCTGCGTTAGGAATATTTGTGGCAGCATCTTGTATTGCCTGGTTGACAACGATTTGATCTTCTCCTGCTGCGGTTAATAAGGCCGGTATTTGTATTTTTGATAAAACATTCCGGTCAAGCGCCCGGATAGAATTCATGCTTTCCCACAGCCAGCCCAGGGTAGGACTGCCAACTTGCAGATTGGGGTTATGAAGGCACCAGGCATTGTGGATTTGATCTCTGAGCGGGTCAGAGGAAAAGATATCGCTTCCGTCGCTTTTCCGCATTTTTTCATGCCAGTCTGATCCACCCGGAACATAACGATCTTTAAAAGGTTTGAGAAGAATAAGAAGTATTTTTATTCCTATTTCAAAGAGCTGGATTTGTTTGATGCCCAGCATGGGTGCAGAAAAGGCCGCGGTTTTAAAAATGCCGGGATGCATCATAAGATAGCGGATACCAATATGCCCTCCCATAGAATGCCCGACGAGAATGAGGGGTAAATCTTTCGATTGCGGCTGAACATAGTTATTTATAAAAAAGTGTAAATCAGAAATATCCTGCTCATACCCGTCACTGTGGCGTCGCTGGATATTTTTGTGGGTCCTTGTAGATAATCCCTGGTAAGCCCAGTCCATTGTAAAGACGGATAATTTACGATCTATCAGATCATGGATTGTTTCAAAATATTTTTCTGCAAATTCGCTCAGACCGCCCAAAAGAACAACTGTTCCTAGAGGAGTTTCGTGTTTTACAAAGCCGTAGCGAATTTTGTGTTTGCTGTCAGGGTTTTCAAAAAAATCTTCGGCCCAACCTTCAGGCGGTAGAAAGCGGGGCTCAAGATCAGGCAGATTCAAAACTATTCTTCCATCGCTTTGACAACATCTTCCGTAACTTTTTTGGCATCACCTAAAAGCATATAAGTGTTGTCGGCATAAAAGAGAGGGTTATCAATTCCGGCATAACCTGAACCAAGGGAGCGTTTAATAAAGAAGACTGTCTTGGCTTTTTCAACATCCAGAACCGGCATGCCGTAAATTGGAGATGAGCTATCATTTTTAGCGGCCGGGTTGGTTGTGTCATTGGCTCCAATCACATAGGCAACATCAGCCTGTCCAAAATCACGGTTAATGTCTTCCAGTTCAAAGACTTCATCATAGGGAACATTGGCTTCAGCCAGCAGGACATTCATATGGCCCGGCATCCGTCCGGCAACGGGATGAATGGCATATTTAACTTCTACGCCTTCGGCTTTGAGTTGATCAGCCATTTCACGCAAGGCATGCTGAGCTTGTGCAACCGCCATGCCGTAGCCGGGCACGATAATGACTTTGGAGGCATTCTTCATAATGAAAGAGGCATCTTCTGCTGCGCCGATATTCGCGTTCCGGTCCCCGTGATCTGCGCTGCCACCTGCGGCTTGTTCGCCGCCGAAGCCGCCGAGAATAACGCTAATGAAAGAGCGGTTCATCCCTTTACACATGATATAGGAAAGGATGGCCCCCGAAGAGCCAACAAGCGCGCCTGTGATGATAAGCAAGTCGTTTTGAAGGGTAAAGCCAATCCCGGCCGCGGCCCAGCCTGAATAGGAGTTCAGCATGGATACAATCACCGGCATATCGGCGCCGCCAATTGGAATAATCATCAAAACACCCAGGGCGAAAGCCAGTAGAACCACTGTCCAGAAAAAGAACGAGGCTTCAGTCGTACAAAGCATGAAGATCAGAAAGATCAGAAGACCGCCAAGCGCGGCATTAAATGTGTGCTGCTGAGGAAAAGTAATAGGTTTTCCGGAAATTGTGCCTTGTAGTTTCCCCCAGGCAATAATGGATCCGGTAAAAGTGACCGCCCCAATGGCAGCGCCCAAAGCCATTTCAATCAGGCTGCCAATGGCAATGTCGCCCTTAACGCCAATCCCGTAGGCTTCGGGGTTGTAGAAGGCAGCAGCAGCAACCAGGACAGCTGCCAAACCAACGAGAGAGTGAAAGGCTGCCACGAGCTGTGGCAGCGCTGTCATCTGAATTTTTTGTGCAATGACCGTCCCGATAGATCCGCCAATTGCGATTCCTAAAACGATTAAAAGCCAGGACTGCGTTGCGATCAGGATTGTGGTTCCGATTGCAAGAACCATACCTGAAGCGCCGTAAATTAATCCGCCGCGCGCGCTTTCAGGGTGTGATAGGCCGCGCAGTGCCATAATAAAGCAGACGGCAGAAACCAGATAAGCCAGTGTTGCTAATCCATCCATAATCTACGCGCCTTTCTTCTTAAACATTGAGAGCATACGGCGTGTAACAATAAAGCCGCCGAAAATATTGATAGAGGCTAAAATGACAGCCAGAAAGCCCATCAGTTTTGAAAAGTTCATTTCTGCCGGTCCGGCCGCGATGAGTGCGCCGACAATGATGACGGAAGAGATCGCGTTTGTGATGCCCATCAGCGGGGAGTGCAGAGCGGGAGTCACGCGCCAGACAACGTAATAGCCAACAAAGCAGGCAAGAACAAAAACGGTTAAGCCGCTTAAAAAGAAGGAGGCATCATGGCTGTTTGCAGCGTCAAGGGCTGTCTGGCTTGACTGAACGGCAAGAGCCGCAGCTTCATCGGCCAGTTCGCGGGCCTGATTGGCAATGTCGACAGCTTTATCTGTCAGGGTTGGATCTGTTTTTTCTTCCATCAGGCTGCATCCTTATCATTGTCTTTTTTCTCTTCGGGCTTTTTCTCTGGCGCTTCTTTTGGCCCGCCAAAACCAGGATGAATAATTTTCCCATCTCTGGTTAAGGCAATGCCTTTAATAATATCATCATCCCAGTCAATTTTAATGTCTTTGGAATCTGTATCGATAATAAGCCCAATTAAGTTCAGCAGATTTTTGGCGTACAGAGCAGAAGCGGACGCTGCAAGGCGGCTAGCCGTATTGCTATGACCTATAATGGTTACGGCATGCTGTTCAACAATTTCATCTGCTTTTGTCAGTTCACAGTTACCGCCTGTAGGCGCAGCAAGATCAACAATGACAGATCCCGGTTTCATCGATTTGACCATGGCTTCGGTCACCAGTTTAGGTGCCGGGCGTCCGGGGATCAGAGCAGTCGTAATTACAATATCCTGTTTAGCGATCGTTTCTTCAATGAGAGCAGCCTGCTTTTTCTTATAGTCATCAGACATTTCTTTGGCATAGCCACCTGCTGTTTCAGCTTCTTTAAACTCATCATCTTCAACAGCAACAAAGCTTGCGCCTAAAGATTGAACCTGTTCTTTCGCGGCAGGGCGGACATCGGTTGCAGAAACAATTGCGCCAAGGCGCTTGGCTGTTGCGATAGCCTGCAGACCGGCAACGCCTGCGCCCATCACAAAGACTTTCGCTGGTGGAACTGTTCCCGCAGCCGTCATCATCATCGGAAAGGACTTGCCATAGTGTTCAGCTGCATCAAGAACAGCTTTATACCCAGCCAGATTAGATTGAGAAGACAGAACATCCATTGCCTGAGCGCGGGTAATGCGCGGCACAAGTTCCATAGAAAAAGCAGTTATATTTTTATCCGCTGCGGTTTTGATTAAATCCTCATTGTTATACGGTGCGAGCTGTCCAATGAGAATAGATCCTGTTTTCATTCCTTCTAAAGTATCGGTATTTGCCTGGACACAGAGAATAATATCGGCGGTGTCTTTGACGGTTTCAGAAATTTCCGCGCCTGCTTTTTCATATTCATCATCAGGTATAGAGGCTTTTATGCCTGCTCCCTTTTCCACAAGCGCTTTGGCACCCATCGCAACGAATTTTTTAACCGTTTCCGGCGTTGCGGCAACACGCTCTTCGTAAGGGGCGGTTTCTTTTAAGATAGATATGGTAAAACCCACAATCGTCATTCCTATATATTTTTTGTTTCTTAATGAGTTAGCAGACACTGCCTGAAATTCAAGAGTTTGTGAAGAGTGTGGATCATAGTTATCTATAATATTCCGCTATTTAAGCGGCAGGCTTCTTGCATAGAACCAGATAAAGCTTTAAATTCAAAGGGGTCGAGTATGCTTCCGTTTTTAATCTTATCCTGGCGGCAAACATCTTATGTTTAATGTCCGAAATAAACTCTTTCTGGGTGGTCTGTCTTTATGCCTGACAGCAATATCTGTTTCTGCGCAGGCAGAGACCTTACATGAGGCTGTCCAGATGGCAATTCATAATCATCCGACAATCGAGGCGGCCCGTGCTGCCGAGATAACGGCGATGGAAGGCAGGGCGGAAGCACGTTCAGATTTTTTTCCTGCGCTGAGTACGTCTATCACCGGCGGCCGTATGTTTGCCGATAACAGTACAAGCCGGGGGTTAACGACAGATCGCGGTGAAGCTTATTCCTGGCTTTGGGAAGGAAATGCATCTTTAACGCAGCCAATCTTTGATGGCATGGAAACATTTAACCGCGTTGACGCGGCTAATGCGCGGATGGAGGCGGCGAATTTAAGTGTCGCTGATGCCCGGGAGAATATCGCCTTAAAAGCTGTGCAGGCTTATATTGGCGTTCTGCAAGCTCAGGAAACGGTTGAAAAGGTAAAAGCATACAAATCCAAATTATCAGATTATTTAGACCGTATTGAACTTCTTGTTGATGAAGGTGCTGCCGATGAAGTTGAGGCTGCCCAGGCTCGGAACATTAATTTGCTTTTGGATGAAACACTGGCGCAGACCCAGGGGCAGGCCGAAGCAGCGCTCGCCACTTATAAAGAGATTGTTGGCCGGATGCCGGAAAGCCGGCTTGAAAAACCAAAAGCAAGCAGCCCGCTTTTATTTCCAACGGCTGATGAGGCAAATGATTTTGCAAAAACAAATCATCCCTCCATTCTTTCCAGCCTAAAAGAAATTGAAGCCGCAGGCTATGATGTTGATGCAGAGCAGGGTGTTATACTCCCTGATCTGGATGGTGAACTTTCTTACCAGCAGCGTGATCAAAAAGAAGAGATTGGTGGAGAACTTGAGGATGCGCGTGCTTTACTTCGTCTGAGTTGGGATTTTGCAACGGGCGGCGGTGATTTTGCGCGTGTTCGCAAAGTGAAAGCACAGCATTCGGAAAAGCTGGCCAAACATCAGGAGACATTGCGTCAGGTTGAACGTGATATTGCCTTATCCTATCAGGCTTTGAATACAGCCAGGAAACAAAAAGCGATTTCTGAAAAACGTGAAAAAATTACAAAAAACTTATTTGAGTCTTATGAGGCACAGTTTGAAGGTGCGCGTATCAGGCTTTTGCAATTAATGCAGGCGGACAACCAGCTTTTTGGGGCTCGTCTTGCAAATTTAAACGCAGAATACACCTTGTTCCTGACGGAATATGCAGCGCTGGCAAGCGCCGGGCGTTTGCAACAAGCGCTGGTATCTGATGTGCCTGCAGAGATTGTGTCTACAATGGAAGAAAAACAGATCTATGAAGAAGTTGAATCAGAACCTTTCCCTCCTAAACAGATTGACGATAAAGTTATTCGGGAAGGCGTTTTCAAAGGGCTCGTTGCCCCAACTCCGAAGGCAGTAGACAGTCCTTCTGAAGTTGATCCAGATGAGGTTAATCAGACACCGGAGCCTGTGCCTGATATCGAAATAAAAGAAGAGAAACTCGATCCGATTAGTGATGAGCGGGTTTATCCTGATCTGGGAGAATAATGAACGATTCAACAGACAAGCATCAAGGAGACCCATTACTAGAATGCCTTGTCTTCCTTACGGGTCATTACGGGAAGGCTCGTTCTGCGCCATCATTAACAGCAGGTTTGCCGTATGATGAAAAAAATATGGGACCAAACCTATTTTGTGAAGCGGCTGATAAAATAGGTCTTAAAAGCAAGATAACCCATCGTGAGAATATAAAAAAACTTCAGAATGCAGTTTTGCCGGCTGTTTTAATTTTAAAGGGAAATGAAGCCTGTGTTCTTCTGGAGCAAAGCGAGGGTGAAGCAATTATCTGGTCTCCGGAAGGGCAGCAGAAAAGCTCTTTATCCTTAACTGATCTGCAGAGTCGATATGACGGTTATTGTATATTGGTTCATCCACGCGCTGATTTCTCAGGAAAAACAAATGAAGAGAATCAAGAGGCCGGTCAGCATTGGTTCTGGGGTCCTGTTTTGCAATCAAAACCACTTTATAGGAATGTGGCGATAGCCTCTGTGCTCATCAATCTGTTTGCTTTGACCAGCCCGATTTTTATTATGAATGTGTATGACCGCGTTATTCCCAACAATGCGCTGGAAACCGGTTGGGTTTTAGGAGTTGGTGCTTTAACGGTATTTTCTTTTGATTTTTTAATGCGCACACTGCGTGGATATTTTATCGACCTTGCCGGTCGCAAGGCAGATGTGATTGCGGCGCGGCGGATTTATGATCAACTTTTAAATATGAGGTTGGCTTTTCGTCCGGCTTCAAGTGGCGCTTTTGCAAACATGCTGCGGGAGTTCGATACGGTCAGGGATTTTTATACTTCGGCAACATTAACGGCGATTGTCGATCTTCCATTTGCTCTTTTCTTTTTGTTTATCATTTGGCTCATTGGCGGATCCATTGCATTGCTTCTATTTTGTTTGATTGTAATTGTTTTTGCGATCGGCGTCATGCTTCAAGCCCCTTTAAAATCCGTTGTTCGTAAAGCAACAAAATCTTCCGAAGCAAAACACGGTTTGTTGGTTGAAACAATCTCCGGTTTAGAAACTTTAAAAGCAATTGGAGCGGAAGGAAAGCTCCGTGCTCGCTATGGGCAATATATTGGTGAGAACGCGGCTTATGGACAGAAATCACGTTTTATATCTGCGTTGGGTGTGAATGCGGCAACTTTTCTACAGCAAATTGCCTCAATCCTGGTTGTTTTAACAGGCATGTATCTTGTTAAAGATCAAAATCTGACCATGGGCGGACTCATTGCTTGCGTTATGCTTGGAAGTCGGGCCATAGCCCCAATCGGCCAGGTGGCAAACTTGATGAGTCGGTATCATGGTGCAAAGTCTGCTTTAAAAACATTAAACGGAATTATGGCACAGCCTGTTGAGCGCCCGGCGGAAATACAGTTTCTTCATCGTCCTGACCTAAAGGGACAGATCGCGTTTAAAAATGTGTCTTTTTCTTATCCAAATGCAGGCCGCAAAGTTTTAGATCATGTCAGCTTTTCTATTGGTCCGGGAGAAAAAATCGGTGTAATCGGCAGGATTGGCTCAGGGAAAAGTACACTTGCCAGGTTGATGGTTGGGCTTTATGAGCCTGAAGAGGGAACCGTTTTATATGATGAAACGGATTATAAACAAATTGACCCGGCCGATCTAAGGCGCAATACAGGCTATATCTCCCAGGATGTTGTTTTATTTAGCGGGACGGTCCGTGACAATATTACCGCCAGTATGCCACATGCCAGTGAAGAGGATGTATTACGAGTATCAAGACTATCTGGCGTTCATGATTTTATTTCCCAGCATCCTATGGGGTATGATGCTCCGGTGGGTGAGCGCGGCGAAGGTTTAAGCGGCGGGCAGCGGCAATCTATCGCGCTCGCGCGGGCAATGCTGCTGGATCCCTCAATCTATATTTGTGATGAACCGACAAATGCGATGGATGTACAGGCTGAAACGGCTTTTACAAAACATCTTTTTGACCAAACTAAGGGCAAAACACTTATCCTTATTACACATCGTTTTCAGCTTTTACCGCTAGTTGAGCGCCTGATTTTAATGGATCAGGGAAGAGTGGTTTTAGACGGGAAACGCGATGAGGTTTTAAAAGCGCTAAGCAAGCAAGGGATTGAAGTTCCAAAAGACACGTAATGCAAAACAGAAAAGACACAGATTTTATGAATGAATTGGAGGCAGCGGCGAACCTGAAACCTTCGCTGGCGTCTCTTCTGATGTTGTTTTCCGTTCTGGCGCTTGTTGTTTTCTTTTTTGTCTGGGCAGGGTTTTCCAAAGTTGAGCAAATTACGCGCGGCATGGGGCAGGTTGTGCCGACAAGTGAGATCCAGATTGTTCAAAGTTTAGAGGGGGGGATTCTTGCAGAGCTCAATGTTCAGGAAGGCGAGATTGTCGAAAAAGATCAGATTCTAATGCGGATCAGTGACGTTGCGTTTGCCTCTGAAGAGCGTGGAACAGAAGCGCGTAGCTATGCTTTAAAAGCCAAGCGCGTCAGGCTGGAAGCGGAAGCAAATGGATCCGACTTCGTATTGCCGGAAAACATAAAAGAAAATGCGCCTGAGATTGCGCGGAACGAAGAAAATTTATATAGATCACGGCAGCAGGAACTTAAAAACGCGATGTCTATTTTGGATAATAATATCAGCCGTGCTCAATCTGAATTGGCTGAGGTAAGAGCCAAAATCTCAAGATTGTCCAGCAATCGTTCTTCCTTGCAAAAAGAGCTTAAGATAACTGCCGAGATGGTGAGAAAGCGTGCCGTTCCTGAGCTGGAAGAAATACGATTGCGCCGGGAAGTGAATGATGTATCCGGGCAAATCAGTGAAGCTGTTCAAAGAAGAGGTGCTTTAGAAGCAGAACTGCGCGGCGCCAAAAAAGAACGTGAAGACAGAGAAACAAAGTTTAAATCTCAGGCGCTGGGAGAATTGAATGAGGTTGAAACACAGATCAGCCAGCTTGAAGAAAGCCTCACAGCGATTGGAGACCGTGTTTTCAGAACAGAATTACGTAGTCCGGTTCGCGGTGTTGTCAATAAAATCATGCTCAAAACGAAGGGTGGGGTTGTTGAGCCGGCAATGAGGCTTGTTGAAATTGTTCCTTTGGATGATGAGTTAAAAATAATGGCAAAGGTTGCGCCCCATGAAATTGGTTTTTTGCGGACTGGCCAAGATGTAAAAGTTAAAATTACAGCTTACGATCCGCAGCGTTATGGGTCTTTGGAGGGCAAACTTACGCGCATCGGGGCAAATAGCGTGACAGATCGGGAAGGGAATATCTTTTTTGAAATAGAAGTGCGTAGCGATAAGAATTATATGGGCAATGAGAAAAATAAAATGCCGATAACACCGGGCATGGTTGCCGAAACGGAAGTTATAACGGGTAAACGGACAATTTTAGAATATTTGCTTAAACCGATTTTACGCGCGCGTGACAGGGCTTTTACGGAGCGCTAATATCTCATGACTAATATTCTGGTAAATCGCTGGTTCCATTTTCTTATATTACTCGTACTTTTGGTTGCCTGCGTTGTTTTTAGTGGTTCTGATTCTGAGCTAAGAAAGCGTCTTCAATATGTAACATTTGATACATTCAATCAGCTCTATCCCAGAGAAAAGAGTGATCAGATCGTTATCATAGATATTGATGAGGAATCGTTAAAAAAAATGGGTCAGTTTCCATGGCCCAGAAATGTTATGGCCCAAATGGTAGACGAATTGGCAGAAATGGGCGCCAGCTCTATTGCATTTGATGTTGTCTTTGCAGAAAAGGACAGAACATCTCCTGAAAGCGTTGTTCATCACTTTCGTGAAGTTAATAATTTTGAAGAAATAAAAAATAGTCTTTTGGCGCTTCCTGCACACGATCAGCTTTTTGCAGAGTCTATCAGGGACGCTGGTAATGTTGTCACAGGATTTACCCGCGCAAAACCGGGAGAAACTTTAAGGGCGCCATATCAAAACGTTAAGCCAACTTTTTTGCTTAAGGATAAAACACCTTTTGAAGAATATTCTTTTGCAGCACCTGGGGTGGCAACTAATCTTCCTGAGTTTTCACAAGCTGCAGCTGGAAATGGAAGCTTTATGGCAACGCCCGATATTGACGGTCTTATTCGTGAAGTCTCACTTCTTGTTAAGTTTCCGCCGGAGAATACTGAAGAATATAATTCGACTCTTTATCCGATGTTAGGAATTGAAGCGCTGCGTGTTCATGTGGATCCAAAGGCGCGTTTTCTGGTTAAGCAGAGAAAAAATAAGAAAATTTTCGATACGGATTATCTTATTTCTTTATCCGAGTATGAAATCCCTGTCGAAAGAAATTCAAAACTCTGGGTGTATTATCGCCATATTTCTGACGATGAATATATCCCAGCCTGGAAGCTTTATGATGAAAGTGCAAGAAAAGAGGTGCGGGATAAAATCCAAGACAAGATTGTTTTTGTTGGGACGAGCGCAGAAGGTTTACGGGATATACGGTCAACACCTCTGGACATTTTTGTTCCGGGGGTTGAGGTTCACGTCAATGTTGTTGAACAAATCTTACAAGGTAAATTTTTACAACGCCCGGATTTGATTGTCGGTGTCGAGGCGTTGATTATCGCCGGCGCAGGTTTATTGATTATTTTACTGGCCCCGTTTGTCAGTGTGATCTGGCTTGGTTTCTTTGCCCTTCTGATGATGGGAGGGATGTTTTTCGGGTCCTGGAATTTTTATACTCAAATGGGATTATTGCTTGATCCTGTTTATCCCAGCATTTCTCTTTCTGCTCTTTTTCTGGTTTCGTCCTTGTTGAGTTATCTTAGAATTGAATCTGAGCGAAAACAGGTGCGGGAGGCTTTCGGGCTTTATATTTCTCCTGACTTTATGGAAGAACTGGAAAATAACCCGGACAAATTGAAACTGGGTGGTGAAGTTCGTGATTTAACGGTGATGTTTACCGATATAAGGAGTTTTACAACGATTTCAGAAAGTTTAAGTCCTGAAGAGCTTATTCAGCTGATGAATGATTTTCTAACGCCTATGTCTGACTTGGTCATGGAAAACAGGGGAACGATTGATAAATATATGGGTGATGCCATGATGGCGTTTTGGAATGCACCACTTGAGGATTCTCATCATGCCCGCAATGCTTGTCTAAGTGCGCTGCGCATGAATGAGGCTTTGGTGCCGATTAATGAGGCCATAAAAAAGAAAGCGCAAGAGACAGGCCAAAATGCTGTTCTTTTAAACGCGGGTATTGGAATTAATACCGGCCCGTGTAGTGTTGGAAATATGGGATCCCGTCAGCGTTTTGCCTATTCGGCCCTTGGGGATGCTGTAAATTTGGCCTCCCGCTTGGAAGGGCAAACGAAAGCTTATGGTGTTCAGGTACTAGTTGGCGAAGAGACAGTTAAAGCTGCAAAAGATCTGGCTTTTCTGGAACTGGATCTGATCAAGGTTAAAGGAAAAGAACAGCCGGCCAGAATTTATACGCTGCTTGGCAATGAAATATATGCGAAAGACCCTTCCTATTTAAAGTGGAAAACAGCGCATGAGGGCATGCTGGCAGCTTATCGGGCTGGTGATTTTGACTGTGCTGCCCAGGATTTGAAAGAGGCACGTGAATTAGCTGGTGACATGCTGCAAGGTTATTATGATCTGTTTTCAGGACGGATTGGAGATTATTTGAAAACCCCGCCACCTGATGACTGGGACGGGGTTTTTGAAGCTAAAACAAAGTAGTTAAATTATTGTGCGTCAACTGCGATGTTTGCATCGATATATAGAGTATTGTTTCCTATATCAAACTGGACATAGCCTGTTGGCGGTGAGCCATTGACCGAAGAGGCGTGGCCGACACTGTTTATGGCTGTACTTAATTCAGCTGCTGTATTTGGATTTCCAGCAACATCATCTGTGCCGTCACCGTCAATATCCAAAACTAATGTCGTGCCGCCAAATCCGTTTGCATCGATCTTAAGTTCGTGACCTTCGGCTGTTTCGAGAAGATTAAAGATATTTTCGAGGGTTAGGCGAACTGTTTGCCCTGCCTGTGTCATTTCCAGTTTTTCGACAGAGCTGATTTTTTCAAATTCAATATTGCCAAAGTCCAGACCATTTGCGCCCAGCAGGATTGTATCATGGCCAAATCCACCATCTATTGAACGGAAATTTGTATTTGTGATTTCGACAACATCATCTCCTGCAGCTCCTTTTACACTTAGACCAGAATTGCCACCATCATGAACATAGTCATTGAATTTGCCGCCGACGATACTCTGATTATTAGCATTTGCTGTCAGGTTATTTGCAGATGTATTGCTGCCTTCAAGGACAGAGTCTGTTGCATCTCTCCCTTCAACCACAATAACTTTTCCGTCATTTACAGTACCTGTGCTGTTTGGTTCATTGAAATTTTCAATACCGATACCCAGATCATCAAATCCGTCGCTGTCGATATCGCCCAGGCCTTCTATTGTGAAATGAAGAGCATTCCCGCCCTGATAAACCATTTTAAAAGCATTTTGCGGGTTGTTTAGGAAGCTCAGATCTATTGTGTCATTTGCAAAAATATTCTGCTTTCCGTAGAGAACATACACATTTGCATCGGCTCCACTTGAAACAGCCAGTGCAAAATCATCAAAGCCATCCCCGTTCCAGTCCCCGATAGCGCCGGCGCCAAGGATATTGTGCGGTCCTGTGTTGATTTTAAAGACATTGGCATTAGCTGTTGCAGCGTCAATATCTGAAATAGAAGTACTTCCCCCGGAAACAAAATAGGCTTCATTCTGAACAGTAGCGCTAGCAATGACCATATCAGATAAGCCATCTCCATTTATATCACCCAAGCCACTAAGCTCGCTGCCGAAATTATATCCGGCTGTCATGTGGTGAATATCGATAATGCCGCTATCCAGATGGACATTGACACGGTTTCCGTCCGGTGCGCCGATGGCAAAATCTCTTCCGCCGTCGCCGTCAAAATCACCCAGCCCGGTGACAGCTGCGCCGAAATTCTCATTATTTGCACCGCCTTCGAAGGTCAGGCCTGTAGCGCTCATCAGAGATGTTTCCGAAATATTTGTTCCAAGCGGGTTTTGCCCACCATAGACGAGATAGGCTTTCCCACCATCCGTAAAGGCACCATCTGCGCCCGGCGCGCCGATCAGAACATCGTCATAACCGTCATTATTGATATCGCCAACACCAGCAACGGAGGCGCCGAAGAGATCACCACCTGTTAAGCCTACGAAGGTGCTAGAATTGCCAGACGCTCCGCTGACGATTGCCGCATCTCCCGTTCCCGCTGTGCCGCTGTTATTATTTTTTTGAGTAATCACATAGTCTTCAACCCCGTCACCATCGAAATCACCAATCCCGGCCACTAACGTGTGAGAGAAATTAGCATTTGATGTGTTATTACCTAATACGCCGATTTCTCCTGGATCTGCGTCGATATCATTCAAGGCTGCGATTGTATTATCAACCAGATTGGGAACGAGGCCGGAAGGGCCTCCAGCTCCAGCTCCATAAACGACATAGCTGTGATTTTGTGCGGCATTTGTCGTATTATTTGTAAACATGAAATCGGCAAAACCGTCATTATTGAGATCACCAAGCGCTGCGAGATCAAAACCAATATGGTTGCCGATATCATCAATAATGACACTCACGCCGCGCGCGGCATTCGGTGCGTTAATGTAGAGGGTTGTGTCAACTGTGTTGTTGTTGGTTGTGTCGGGTGGTGGAGGAAGAACCTCATCTGTATTTGTTTCTTCACCTTCAGTGTTCTGGGGGGGCTTTACATCAATGGGTTCTGCCGGACGGGCTTCAAAGCCTGTTCCTAAAGCATCATTGCTTGGTAAGTGAGAGGGTAGGCCGTCACCATTTGTTTTTGAGTTATCGAATTCTGGAGTTTCCCAACCAGTTTGCAAAATTGGATCTGTTGTAGGCGGTGGGACAGGTGGAGCCTCTCCTTCAGGAGCAGCTGGATCTACTGGCTGGTTTACATTACCGGCTTCTTTATTGTCCTGCATATTTATATCAGCCGGATTTTTAGATTCTCCGGATTCAGGGGCTTTGCCTTCACCTTCTTGTTCACCTTGCGCTTCCGGATCTGTCTTATTATTTTCCTGTGGCGTATTATTGCCTGGTTCTTTGGCACTATCATTTACGGCGCTGAACAATGTAGGCGCAACATCTCTGACCGCACCGAATTTATTTCCGATATCATTTGCACTCATCACAAAGCTGTCTGACATCGGCTGATCAAAGCCGCTAATCTTGATAGCTTCAAATTGTGTAGAGAGCGTTTTTTCGCCAAAACCGTTCCGGACAACGATAGCCCCTTCAAGAACGGAAATTTCCGTTTCACCGCCGGGTTTAATGTTTCCAGCAATGATTGTTCCACGAATACCGATTGATCCGACAGGTGTTTCGATTTCGACATCATCAGGATCATCCCGTCCAATCAAACCGCTTGTGAAAACAAAGACGCCGCGCAGGACGGAAAAGTTTGTCGTACCGCTTTCACTCGCAGGATCGAATGTATATTCATTGACGGCAAAGCGGGCATCTTCACTGATGGCCATGCTTGTTTCATCTAAAAAGACAATATTTACAGCGCCGCTTTTTGACGTTTCAACAATATCGCCCTGATACACCGGCGTTCCGATTGTGGCAGGCTCTTGTGTTCCATCAGCGCGGATGATAACGGCATCACCTTTTACTTCCTCGATTGCGCCGACCGGGCTTTCATCGACCATTGAGCCTGTTTGCGCGAATTGCATGGGAGATTTCGTGAAAGACTCTATAAGTTGAGGCGTTAAAGCGCTTCCATCTGCAGCCTGGATAACAGGAGCAGGCTCGGCTAAAAAATATCCTTCGATTACAATAATTTTGCCATTTGGAGCTTCAAGAATAAGATCGTGACCTTCACGGGTCATCTGTGCATCGCCAGTGAATTCGCTGCCGGGTACGGAAATTATTTCCGCACCGTCAACCGCAATAATTTCATGATTTGTATTTCCTGATGAGCTTCCAGAACCCAGTCCATCCACAATGCGCGCCATATTCCAAACCCTTATTATTGTTTACAATCAATAGGTTAAATTTAGCCTATTCAATAACTCTCCCTATCTTATCAATTATAGAGAGCAAAGCTTAAAGGGGCTTAAAAAACGTCTAAAATTTTAGTTAAAAGGAGCTTTTAAGGGGGTTGATGTCCCAGTCTCTGACAAAATCGACGATTTCATGTTCAGGCAGAGGTCTTGAAAAATAATAACCCTGTGATTGATCGCAGCCCATTTCCTTCAGGATTTGAGCATCTTCCAGATCTTCAACGCCTTCGGCAATTGTCTTCATTTGCATGTTTTTGCCCAGGGCGATGATTGATTTTACCAGCTCACGGGCACTGTCATCGGCGCGCATATTTCGGACAAATGTTTGATCAACTTTCAATGTGTCAATCGGGTAATAATGAAGATAGCTGAGAGATGAATATCCTGTGCCGAAATCATCAATTGAAATCCCCAAACCTGCTTGCCGGCACATTGATAGGGTTTCTTTTGCATTATCAGGTTGTGTCATGAGTAATCGTTCTGTGATTTCAAGGTTGATACGATTTGGTTCAATATCTGTTTCACTTAAAATCAGATAAACCTGCTCAAGAAAATTTTCATCGGCAAAATCAGTGCTTGAGAAATTTACGCTCATCGTTAAATCAAAATCATAGCCTGTTTGTCCCTGAATACGGTTCAGGGCCTGACAAGCTTCACGCAATGCCCACCGGCTGGCCTGTACAATTAATCCGCTATCTTCGGCAACGGGGATAAAGACACCGGGGGGGATCATGCCTTGTTCGGGGTGTTTCCACCGCATTAAGGCCTCAAATCCCTTTAGTTCAGTTGTCTCAAAGTCTATAATTGGCTGGTAGTGAAGTTGGAGCTGATTGCTTTCAATGGCGATTTTAAAGTCATTGGCCATTTTAATCATTTCACCGGCATTATTTTGTTGAACAACTTTCCGTTCAAGATCTTCCGGTGTGGGAACGCTATCAGGATCATTAAAAATAGAAGCTCTGACAAGCATGTCCCGGTATCTCGTCAGAATGATTTGTGCAATCATCTTAATGACCGGATCAGCGCTATCCAGCCTGCGGTTAAAGTCTTCCCTGGAAATCTCAAGAAGTTTACAATCTTCGACGGCCTGGACTGTGGCAACCCTTGGTGCGTCGTCAACAATTGCCATTTCGCCGATCACAGTGCCTGGTCCGCGTGTGGCAAGACGTTCGATTGAACCATCACTTTTTTCAATTAAAATTTCAACCTGGCCCTCTTCGATCAGGTAAGCACAATCACCTTGCTCGCCTTGCGTCATAATAATGTCGCCAGACTTATAGCTTTTATATGTTTGTACTGTTTCCATAGCTCCCATAGAATTTTGACTTTAGATATTAAGACATAGCAAAGAACATTTATCAGAAAGTTAATTGTGAGGCTGTTTCGATTGAAAATCAACAACCTCTCTAGATCAGTCCTTGGAAATTTTCTTGGAATATTGAGTGAATAACGCCATACTCAGTATAGCTATGACCCCTGTTTCGATCATTTTTTTATACCTTGCTTTCCGGCTTAAACAGCTGATTTGTGATTTTATTCTACAAACAGAATGGATGGCTTTAAGCAAAAGCGCCCCGGGTAAAGAAGGTTATAAAGCTTTATTTACTCATACAGCAATCCATGCGATTGCAACTTGCCTTATTATGCTTGTCTTTGCTCCAGGGCTGATTTGGCTGGGTTTGGCTGATTTTATTCTTCACAGCTTCATTGACAGAACAAAGGGAGTGTTGACCCGTAAAATGGGCTGGATGCCTAAAGATACCTACTTTTGGTGGGCGATGGGAGCAGATCAGGAAGCTCATAATTTAACGCATCTTGCTTATGTCATTATAGTTGTTATCTATAGTGGCGGGGTAGTTCTTAGCTAAATAGCTCCGGAAAGCTTGACAAATTACCCTTTGGGCGTGTATTTTCCGCCCGGAATTTGAATTTTTAAGTAAGGAAGACCCCGATGAAGGTTTCTAACTCTTTGAAGACATTGAAAAAACGTGACCGTAATTGCCGCGTCATACGTCGCCGTGGCCGCGTTTATGTGATTAATAAAACCAACAAGCGTTTCAAGGCTCGCCAAGGTTAAGGGAATTTTATTAGCTTGTCTGAATGGAAACCCGCTTTTAGAGGCGGGTTTTTTGCTGCATACAGACAGGATTTGTATTAAGCGTGGAGAACCGTAAATCTCTTAATGCGAAGGTTTTTGTTCTTTGCTATAGATCAGCGAAGATCTAGGCATATAATATTGTAATCGTAGGAAAAAATAATGTTTTCCAAGCTTTTTGGATTTATGTCAGCAGATATGGCAATTGACCTGGGTACAGCCAATACTCTGGTCTATGTGCGTGACCAAGGGATCGTTTTAAACGAACCTTCTGTTGTTGCGATATCCATGGTCGGGGGCAAAAAGCAGGTCCTTGCAGTTGGAAATGAAGCAAAACAAATGCTTGGGAGAACGCCGGGGAATATTGTGGCGATCCGTCCTTTGCGCGATGGGGTCATTGCAGACTTTGATGTAACCGAAGCGATGATTAAGCATTTTATTCGTAAGGTGCATAACCGCCGGTCTTTTGTCTCTCCTAAAATGGTAATTTGTGTTCCTTCCGGATCAACTGCTGTTGAACGGCGTGCGATTCAAGAATCTGCCGAGAGTGCAGGCGCCAGCGAAGTTTATTTGATCGAAGAGCCTATGGCTGCCGCCATTGGAGCGGGACTTCCTGTAACTGAACCGACTGGCTCTATGGTCGTTGATATTGGCGGAGGAACAACGGAGGTTGCTGTTATTTCTCTGGGGGGCATTGTTTATGCGCGCTCTGTCAGGGTTGGTGGAGATAAGATGGATGAAGCGATTATTGCCTATATTCGCCGGGTTCATAATCTCCTAATCGGGGAAAGTACAGCCGAAAGAATTAAAAAAGAGGTTGGATCAGCCTGTCCACCGGCAGATGGTGAAGGACGCCAGATGGAAATTAAAGGGCGTGATTTGATGAACGGTGTGCCTAAAGAAATCGTTGTCACAGAACGCCAGATTGCTGAAGCATTGGCGGAACCTGTGGGGCAAATTATAGAAGCCGTTAAAGTTGCGTTGGAGCATACGGCGCCGGAACTGGCAGCGGATATCGTGGATAAGGGTATTGTCCTTACAGGCGGCGGGGCCTTGCTCGTCAATCTTGATTATGTTCTCCGCCATGCGACGGGGCTTGCGGTTACGATCGGCGATGACCCTTTATCGTGCGTTGCCCTTGGGACAGGGCATGCTCTGGAAGAGATGAAGACACTCAAGAGTGTTCTCATCGGCTCATATTAGGATAACTCAAAGGCAAGCATTGCGGGGTTTCCGTATTTCCTGTACCTTTCTTTAGAAGTGTCCGTTTCATCTGATGCCCCAAGAGAGAATTTTGAAGCGTCGTGGTAAATCAAAAATATTTTCCGGTGTAGCTGCCCAACAAATTGTAGCTGCAATAGGTGCGCCTTTTGCTTTGCTTGCCGTCTCTCTTATTTTTATTGTCTTTTCATCAATCCAGTCAGGAGGCCTAAGTGGTTTCCGAATGCAGGTCACAGATAGTATCTCACCGATTATTACAACATTTACCGGACCTTTTTATGCTGCTGTGGATTTTGTTGGAAATGTTTCGGGGATGGCTGAATTGCGTGCAGAGAATGCAAAGTTGCAGGCTGAGAATACACGATTACGGGAATGGTATCAGGCAGCGTTGGTTATGCAGTCTGAAAACCAGTCTTTAAAAGAACTGTTAAATTTGAAGGTAGAGCCTCACCACGAATATATCTCGACGCGTATCATAGCCGATAGTGGAAATGCCTATGTTAAAAGTGTTCTTACAGAAGCAGGTCATGAGAATGGTGTTGAAAAAAGCCAGGCTGTTATATCCGGGGATGGGCTTATTGGGCGTGTGGTTGAAGTGGGAAATAATGCTTCAAGAGTTTTACTGTTAACTGATTTTAACTCCCGGGTTCCCGTTATGATTGAGGGTAGCAGGCAGCGCGCTATTCTTGCAGGAAATAACACAGACTATCCTGTTCTAAAACACTTGCCGCCTGACACGGCAGTAGAAAAAGGGATGCGGATCATTACCTCCGGGCATGGCGGAATTTTTCCTCCTGGTTTGGCTGTTGGGATTGTTCAACAAGGCAAGGGAAATGAATATAAAGTACAGCTACACGCCGATATTAACCGTATCACTCATGTTCGTGTCTTAAATGCTAAAACTGATCCAAATTTGCTGCGTGGTCAAATTAAATAAAGATTTAACTAAAAGATGCGTGAGCGTTTCCTCCCTGAGAATATAATTTTACTGTTTAGGTTGATGCTGGCTCAAAGCGTTACCGGATTTTTTTTAATCTTATCCCTTATGAGTTTTTCTTTGCCTTATGCTTCTTCTGTCAGGCCTGAATTTTTTATGATGCTTGTATATTACTGGGCAGTTTATAGACCTACTCTGATAAGCCCTCTTTTTGTTTTTATATTGGGTCTGATCATTGATATCGTTTCTGGGTTGCCAATAGGTTTAAATGCGGCCGCTCTTCTTCTTCTTCAATGGTTGGTACAAAGACAAAGACTCTTCTTGGTTGGGCAGTCTTTTATAGGATTATGGATAGGTTTTATGGTTGCTGTTTTTGGCGTCATTATTTTTAAGTGGAGCATTGTTAGTCTTTTAACATTGAGCGTCCTACCTTTTTCATCAGCTTTACTTTCTGCGCTCACATCAATTTTTGTTTTTCCTCTTGTTACCTTCTTGCTTCTTGGTGTGCATAAAATATTACCTGTGCATGCCTGAGCGGTGTTTTGATTGATGGTTTATACACTTAAATCTTTAGGGTAACCTGATGGCTATGGAGAAAGAAAATGACCGTGGAAAGAGTTTTACCCGGCGTGCTTTTATAATAGGCGCAGGGCAGGGCTTGTTGCTCGGTGTTTTGGCCGGTCGTTTGGCCTGGCTTCAGGTAGCTCAAGGAACAAGATATAAAACACTTGCCGAAAAAAACAGAATTAACGTTAAAATGGTTGCGCCTTCTCGCGGAGAAATTGTTGATCGTTTTGGTGTGCCGTTTGCGGTTAATAATCAAAATTTTAGAGTTTTGATAATACCTGAGCAGACGGATGGTCTTGAAGATAGCCTAAAGAAGCTATCAAAAATTATTGAATTAAATCAAAAAGATATTAAGCATGTTTTACAAGTGGCAAAAAAGTCAGCGTCTTTTTTGCCTGTAGAAGTTAGAGACAATTTATCTTGGGAGGATATTTCTAAAGTTGAGGTAAATATTACAGATCTTCCGGGCGTTGGTACGGATGTTGGTGAAATAAGAAATTATCCTTTTAAGGAAGCAACTGCACATATTGTTGGATATGTGGGCGCGGTTAATGAATCAGAAATAGACCAGGATAAGATGTTAACTCTCCCAGGCTTTAGAATAGGAAAAACCGGTATTGAAAAGGCTTATGATAAAAATCTGCGGGGAGAAGCTGGCCGTGCGGAGATGGAAGTAAATGTTATTGGACGAGAAGTCAGGGAGCTTAAAAATAAAAAAAGTATGACCGGAAAACGTATTGTACTCACCATTGATGCTGAATTGCAGCTTTATGCGCAGCAAAGATTATCGACAACGCGTAGTGCATCATCCGTTATTATGGATGCCAGAACGGGAGCTGTTTATGCTCTTAATTCTTATCCTAGTTTTGACCCAAATGAATTTACATCCGGCATAAGTGCTGAGCGATGGGAGGAGCTTTTGAATGACCCTGCGTTTCCTCTGACGAATAAATCGATTGCAGGACAATACCCGCCAGGATCAACTTTTAAAATGGTAACGGCTTTAGCAGGACTAGAGGCGGGTATTATAACGTCGCGTTCTGCTTTCAATTGTCCAGGTCACTATGATTTAGGAAGCGACAGGTTTCATTGCTGGAAAAGGGGAGGGCATGGAATTGTCAATTTGGAAAGCGCTCTTGCCCAATCCTGTGACACTTATTTTTATAAAATAGCCACTGATATTGGTATAGACCGTATTGCTGACATGGCTCACAGGTTGGGACTAGGGGAACGTTTAGGTTTTGAGTTATCCGAAGAAAAGCCTGGATTGATGCCAGATAAAGACTGGAAGCGTGGCCGCTTTGGTCAAAAATGGCAACCAGGTGAAACAATTGTCGCAAGTATCGGACAAGGGTATATTCTGACAACGCCACTGCAACTTGCAACAATGACTTGTCGCTTAGTGAATGGGGGATATGCTGTGAAGCCATGGGTTACAGGGTTTGTTGGGACTAACTCAGGATTAGATACGTCATGGCCTAAGCTTGAGCTTAATCAGGCGCATTTGGATTTGATCAAAAAAGGTATGTATCAAGTTGTAAATATCAAAAAGGGAACTGCTTATAGTTCTAGAATTGAAGATTCAATTATGGCTATGGGGGGCAAAACTGGAACTGCGCAGGTTAAAAGAATTACCAAGCAAGAGCGTGCAGCAGGAATCAGGAATGAAGATTTGGCCTGGCAATTTCGTCATCATGCTTTGTTTGTTGGATATGCTCCCGTGGATAATCCGCGTTATGTTTGCGCTGTTGTTGTTGAACACGGTGGAGGTGGATCAACGGCTGCTGCGCCCATTGCAAAAGATTTGCTGATAATGGCACAAAAACGCGATCCGGGAACTGAGCCATTAAAAGATCCCAATGAGGGTAACGGTATAGAAGAGCTTCCACGCAGGAAGCCCGGGATGATAGGGGGATAAAAAGATGGCAAACGGGATTAAGCTTCAAGACGAGAGCAGTATTATCTATAAGCTTACACATCTCAATTGGACTTTTATTGTGCTAACCGTGGTGATGGCATGTATAGGATTTTCTGCTCTTTATTCTGCTGGTGGTGGAAATATGGATCCATGGGCCTCAAGGCAATTAACCAGATTTTTGATTGGCCTGGTTGCTTTACTCATCGTGGCAATGGTTGACATTCGTTGGTGGTATAAACTTGCTTATCCTATTTATTTTATCGGTTTGTTTCTCTTGGTTATCGTTGAGATCATGGGGCAGGTTGGTATGGGGGCGCAGCGGTGGATTAATCTTGGTTTTATACAGCTTCAACCCTCAGAATTAATGAAAATTGCAGTTGTGTTGGCGCTGGCAAAATATTTTCATGCAGCAACACGTGATGATATGGCGTCTTTTCGTTTTTTATTGCCGGCCGCTATTTTGATATTGGCACCGGTTTCCCTTGTTTTGTTACAACCCGATCTTGGAACATCCTTAATGATTATTATGGCCGGTATTATTATGGTTTTTTTAGCAGGCGCTCCAATTCTTTACTTTATTATAGCAGGAGGGATAGCGGCTGCAGCGGCCCCTATAGGCTGGATGTTTATGCATGATTATCAAAAGCAGAGAGTTTTAACATTTTTAAATCCTGAATCTGATCCGTTAGGTTCGGGGTATCATATTATACAATCTAAAATTGCTTTGGGTTCAGGAGGTGTTGAAGGGAAAGGTTTTTTAGATGGAACGCAGAGCAGGCTTAATTTTTTACCAGAAAAACAGACAGATTTTATTTTTACACTTTGGGCTGAAGAATGGGGGCTGATAGGAGGGGTGTTTTTACTGTTGATTGCAGGTTTGATTTTTTACTATGGGATTCGGATTTCTTTAAAATGCAGGCACGCTTTTGGGTCACTCATGGCTTTGGGATTAACAGTTAATTATTCCCTCTATGTTTTTATAAATATTGCGATGGTGATGGGGCTGATCCCTGTTGTCGGGGCGCCTTTGCCATTGGTATCTTACGGCGGGACCTCAATGTTGGCAATTTTGATAAGTTTTGGCTTAATTCAGTGTTGCAATGTTCACAGGGATGCAAAGTTACCTAGAATGTAGGAGTTTAAGCTGCTGCTGATTGAATTCCCTTTTGAGTAAATAATTCTTGGAGTTCGCCGTTCTCATACATTTCACGAATAATATCACAGCCTCCAACAAATTCTCCTTTGACGTATAGCTGTGGGATTGTGGGCCAATTCGTGAAGTCTTTAATGCCTTGGCGGATTGTAGAATCATCAAGAACGTTTACATCTTTGAAAGGGGTCCCCATCTGCGAAAGAATTTGCACAACCGCTGCTGAAAAACCGCATTGAGGGAAGACTGCTGTTCCTTTCATATAAAGAACAACATCATTTTCATTTATCTCTTTTTGGATTTGGTCGAAGATAATATTTTCCACTAGGACGTCCTTTCACTTAAAAATTACTTAAATTACCCTGATAAAATTAACTTTGAGTAGGGGCAGATGTTTGAATGGCAAGGGCATGAAGCTCGTTTCCCATTTTCCCTTGCAGTGCCTGATAGACCATTTGGTGTTGCTGGACACGGTTTAAACCTTCAAATGAAGGAGAAATGATATGAGCGGCGTAGTGATCGCCGTCTCCTCGCAAATCTTCAATTTTTACTTCGGCATCGGGAATGCCGTCTAATATCATATTCTTGATCGTTTGTGCGTCCATTGCCATGTGGGTTGCCTTATGCTGCTTCGTCTTCTTCCATGATCTGTTGTTTTGCATCCGCCATAAACTTTTCAAGCTGTGAATTGATCAGGTGATCTGAAATCTCAAGCCCTTTTTTGTCAATATCAGGCCGGACGGCACGCACAACATCGTCAAATCCTGGCTCATCAAGATTAGCCGTCACAACGGTTTTGGCATAACTTTCAGCTTCTGCGCCGCTCAGTCCCATTTCGCCGGCCAGCCAGAGGCCAAAAAGCTTACAGGCCCTTGCTTCTACACGGAATATGAGTTCCTGATCGTGGGCATATTTATTTTCAAAAGCAGATTTACGGTCGTCAAGAGAGCTCATTCAGAAGGTCCTTTCCCATAGTCTTTTGTCTCTATTTTGTTTGTATCATTTGAATTCTTTGAAATCCATTGTTATATGGAAGATATAATCAAACAGATTGGATATTTCAATGAACGGCAGACGCAAGCAATTATATGAGGGGAAGGCTAAAATTATCTATGAAGGGCCGGAACCGGGAACTGTTGTCCAGTATTTCAAGGATGATGCCACCGCTTTTAATGCAAAGAAAAAAGCGGTTATTTCGGGTAAGGGGGTGCTGAATAACCGCATCTCATCTCATATTATGACAAAACTTGAGGGGATGGGAATACCTACTCATTTTATACGTTCTCTGAATATGAGAGAGCAGCTTGTCCGTCAGGTTGAAATTATTCCATTAGAGGTGGTTGTCAGAAATATTGCTGCCGGTTCGATATGTGAAAGATTGGGGGTTAAAGAAGGAACTTATTTTCCACAGCCTCTTGTCGAGTTTTATTACAAAAAAGACGAGCTTAATGATCCTATTGTTTCAGAAAATCATATTCTGACATTTGGTTGGGCAGATCCGTTTGAGCTGGAGGAGATTGTTGGTCTGACTTACCGGGTGAATGATTACATGTCGGGGTTGTTTTCCGGGATTGGTCTGACGCTGGCTGACTTCAAATTAGAATTTGGCCGCCTATGGGGAGAATATGATGAGCTTTATATTGTGCTTGCCGATGAGGTTTCTCCAGATAATTGCCGTCTGTGGGATTCCAAAACAGGGGAGAAGTTGGATAAAGATCGTTTTCGACAGGATCTTGGCGACCTTGTTGAGGGGTATCAGGAAATCGCAAAGCGGCTGGGACTTGTACCCGAAGGCGGGATTATCCAGGGTGGAAATATTGATGAACAACTTGCTGCCGGGCTGGATGAAATCGAAAATGAACTGGCAAAGGAGCGTCGTCGCAGGGCCGTTTCCCAACCACCATCGAAACCGCGGAAGGCTTAACGTTTCGGAGAACCGTAGGGTAGTTTGGTTTGTCCTGTAAGAATTCTTATAGCCTCTTCAAGTGACATGTGTTCTTCTTGTGCCATTGTGTTGGCTTCTTCTTCTAGCTTCTCTATTTCATCTAAATCTGACGACGCCCAACCAAATGGCTGTTCGGCCAATGATCTTATTTCTATTCTGGTTAGGCGCTCATCTGCTGTTCGTCCCATTGTATTTTCCTTTACAAAAAAGTGAAAAGTACAAGAAGTTAAAAATTATGTCAATAGTTAGTTCGTAAATTGTTCGTTTAAAATCCGGTCTTCAAGGTGATGATCGGGGTTGAAAAGCAGCGTGCTGGCAATACTACGGGATTGCCGGATCTCTACTGTTTTAACGTCGCGGATTTCGGTGAAATCGGCGGTGGCGCTGACGGGTCTTTTCTCATCTTCAAGAATATCAAAACGCACCGTGACATGACGGGGCAACAGTGCGCCGTGCCAGCGGCGCGGGCGGAAAGCACTGATCGGAGTTAAAGCAAGGACATTTGCACTTAAGGGTAAGATCGGACCGCGTGCAGAAAGGTTATAGGCGGTGCTTCCTGCAGGTGTCGATAAAAGAGCCCCATCACAAATAAGCTCAGGGATACGAACTGTATTATCAACGCTGATTTTTAGTTTTGCAGCCTGCCGCGTTTCACGCAGTAACGAAACTTCATTAAAGGCAATCGCTTCGTGTTTTTTACCGTTTTTGTCTGTAACATTCATACGTAGCGGATAAATTGTAACCTTACCTGCTTTATCAAGCCGTTCGGGTAAATTTTGAAGGCTATAGGGATTCATTAAAAACCCAACAGAGCCGCAATTCATACCATAGACAGGTTTTCCGTGTGCGTTTGTTTTGTGAAGGGTTTCAAGCATCGTCCCGTCACCCCCTATAACAACAATTATGTCAGATTCTTCAACGGGTGTGTTTTTGTATAGGGACGTTAGATCTTCAAGCGCAGTCTGAGCTTCCGGTGTGCCTGATGCAAAAAAACTAATTTTAACCATGAGCTTTGTCTGCGTTTTGAGCGGCCCATGCATCAGGTTCTTTTAAAAAGAATTCAACCGATTCAATTGTTTTAGTGTCGAAGTAATCTTCTTCTTTTGCAATATCCAGAACATCCCACCAGGTTGCTAAAGTGTGAAGATTGAGGCCCAACTCTTTCATGCGTTCCTCACTTTTGGGGAACGTTCCATAATGAAAAACAACAAAAGAATGTTCTACGTTCGCTCCCGCGTCTCGTAAAGCCTCAACAAAAGGAACCTTACTGCCACCATCACGCTGAAGATCTTCAACCAGAAGCACATTGGGATTTGATCCTTCTTCGAAGTAACCTTCAATCTGTGCCATGCGGCCAAACCCCTTAGGTTTTTTACGAATATAAAGCATAGCTTTATTCATCCGTTCTGCTAAGAAAGCAGCATAAGGAATACCGGCAGTTTCCCCGCCCGCAACAAAGTCGATAGGCAGATCTTTAAGCAGGCTTTCAGCAAAGCTCATCAGCGCATCTCTTTCTTTGGGAAAGGAAATAAGCCGGCGGCAATCAACATAAACAGGACCTATTGCACCTGAAGTATAGGTGAAGGGTTCATCTGCATTGAATAAGACCGATTTTGTATCAAGTAAAATTTTTGCAGACTGTTTTGCTATCTCTTTTGATGTCATTTTTCTTTCTCTGTTCGCATTATTGACTAACCCAGAGAATGCGTGCGGTCCAGTCAATATCTTTTGATGTGTATGATATGGTTTTTTTCTTTGCGCAAACAGATTTTAGATCAAGTTTCCGGGCTTGCTTTTTAAGCACCTCCTGAACAGAGAGAACTCCTTTTGCGTTTCTTATCACAATACGGTCACCGCGACGGATAGGGGCGTTTGGAGAAACGATCAGAATATCTCCGTTCCGGTATAGCGGCATCAGTGAATTACCACTTACTTCAATGGCAAAAATATTAGTCTTATTCATCTCCATATCCGGGAATTGTACATGGTCCCATAAATCTCCGGTTGGGTTTCCGTTTTTATCAAAAACTTCTTTTTGTTTGGTCTGTGTAAAATGAATAAGCGGAAGGGTTTGTTCCGCTTTATTTGAATGAGTACTGGCGTCAGAATCGATGAGTGCTATGAAATCATTCATCGTTGCGCCTGTGGCAGTTAGAATACGCGATATACTTTCTGTAGAAGGCCATCTGGGTTTGCCTTCAGGGCTTATTCGTTTACTTTTGTTAAAAGAGGTGGGGTCAAGTCCTGCCTGTTTTGCAAGACCGGAGGCAGAATACCCAAAGCTTGCCGCTAAACGGTCAATTGCAGTCCAGATATTTTCGTGTGTTAGCATAATGTCTGTAGGTATATCATCCTACGTCTCTTACAGCATTAGGAAAAAATTCCTTGACATGGGCGTGAAGTTGCCCCATAAATAGAACAAAAGCAGAACATAAATCCTGCTTTTGCTAAAAATTGGAATATGTAGAAATGAGTGATAAGAGCAAATATATCCCAAAATCATGCGTGAACCAGGAATCTGTGCCATTTGAAAATGCGTTAGAGGCATGGTTTTGGTTCATAACAGCGCAGCAGGCGCGAGTCGATGGAGCCAGGTTTGTAAGTGGCCTGAGTGCTACTCCCCGGCCATGTGAGCCCGGTGATATTTTGAATATCCTTAACCGGCTTTATAGATCCAGGCGGTTGAGCATGGATCACCTCCTGGTTCTTCGCCATTATGGCCGGCGGCAGATGGCGCCTGATCCTAATCGAAGCAAAGAGGTCAGGGCACATAAGCTCTGGGAAGAAGCATTCGAACGGCTGGAGCCAATGCTTATTCAAAAAAAAATCGTGCGTTTTAAAAAACTAACAGCTCCTAATCCTAACAAATATTGGATTCATGGTGCGGTTATTTACGATCAGGCTCAGAATTCATCACATATTTATGGAGCTTGTTATGAGTGATGATTATTCTGATAAGTTTTTGTTGAACCAGAAGGCCTGGGTTGTCTTTAGCGGACGGACAGATATTGGCTGGCTTAAGATTTTAAAACCCGGATTTCGCCATTGCTATGTATTGCTGAATGATGGAAAGCGTTGGGCGAGTATAGATCCTTTATCTCATCTGACTGAAGTGGCAATCCATCATCATGTGCCGATCAACTTTGATTTACCGGGCTGGCTTGAGCAACAAGGCCAAACAGTCCTTTCAACACCGATCTGCAGAGATCTAAAAAAGCCTGCGCCGTTTATGATTTTTACGTGCGTTGAGGCTGTAAAACGTTTGATAGGCGTTCATAAGCGCCTGATTTATACGCCTTGGCAGCTCTATAAACACCTTAAACAGGTGAAATCATTTCAATTCGAAACAGTATAAGGAGAAAAAAAATGGGAAGTAGAAGCATAACCCCGCGGGCCCCTACGCAGCCTCAAATAGTTTATGTGCCGCAAAATACATCAACAGAGACAACGGTAGAATCTTCAAATACTTCAAGTGAAGCTGAAGATACGACAGTTTTAACTGATGAACAAAAATCTGAAAACCGAACGCAGAATCTTTTAAGGCGTGACCGTAGCCGTATTGGAACAATTTTAAGCGGGTTTAGGGGGGTGCTTGGGTTATCGGATGAGGCGCCATCACGAAAAAGTTTATTAGGAGAGTAAAAATATGAATAATGTTAATTTAGAGCAACACCGCCAGGACAATTTGAAAGATTATAGTGATTTAATAGAACGTTATAATAAATCACGAGAGCGCCATAACACTTGGAAAACACACTGGCAGGAATGCTACGACTATGCTCTGCCCCAGCGCGGTGATTTTATTGGGTCATCTGTTATAGGCGGAAAGCGTACAGACAAACTTTATGATGGTACGGCGCTGGATGCGGTTGATCAGCTTGCAGCAAGTTTACTGGGTAATTTAACACCTCCCTGGACACAATGGTTTGGTTTTAAGCCAGGACCTGATCTGTCTCCGGCGGAAGCTGAAAAGCTGGCGCCAGTCCTGGAAGAGAGTGCTAAGATTATTCAAGATCATTTTGATCATTCAAATTTTAGCGTTGAGCTGCACCAATGTTTCCTGGATCTTGTTGTTGGCGGAACCGCAACACTTATGTTTGAAGAGGCGGAGCCAGGATCTTTATCTGCCTTTAAATTTTCGGCTGTTCCACTGCAAAATGCTGTTTTAGAAGAAGGCGAAAATGGGTTTCTTGATACGATATTCCGTGAAATCGAACTCACGCTAACACAAATAAAATCACGCTATCCTTTTGCCGTTATTTCGCCGTCAATAATAGGTAGTGGTGAAAAAGATACGCAATCACGCTTTAAGGTTCTAGAATTTATTCTGCCAGAAGAAGGCGTATATAATTATACTGCGCTTCTTTTTGAGGGGGGCCAGAATGCGCTTTTAGCACAAGGCCGATTTGGTGATAATCCGGCAATTTCTTTTCGCTGGATGAAATCGCCGGGAGAGATCTACGGACGTTCTCCAGTGATGAAAGCTTTACCAGATATCAAGACAGCCAATAAGGTTGTTGAACTTATTCTTAAAAATGCTTCAATTTCTGTAACAGGAATTTGGCAGGCTGATGATGACGGGGTTTTGAATCCAGCAAATATTGAACTGGTTCCGGGAGCTATTATTCCCAAAGCCGTGGGTTCACAAGGGTTGAAGCCTTTGGAAATGCCGGCGCGTTTTGATGTATCCGAACTTGTTCTGAATGATCTGCGTAGCCGGATTCGCCATGCTTTATTGGCTGATAAGTTAGGCCAAATGAACGACCGGCGTATGACGGCAACTGAAGTGCTTGAGCGTTCAGCCGAAATGGCGCTGATCTTGGGAGCGACTTATGGCCGCTTACAATCAGAGCTTTTAACGCCGCTTGTGAAAAGAGCTTTCAATATTCTGAAAAGGCGCGGTGAAATTCCTGACATTGCGCTTGATGGCCGTTATGTTGTTCTGGATTATCGTTCGCCGCTTGCTCGTGCTCAAGGGCAACGATCCGTTCAAAATACTCTCACATGGATTGAATCAGTGATTGCTATGGGGCCTCAAGCAGCTCTGAGCGTCAATATGCCAAGGGCGGCCCAATTTCTTGGAGAGGCGCTGGGTGTACCAAGTGATTTAATTCAAAAAGAAATTCCTCTATCCGAAATTATACCAACACAGGAGGTGCAAAATGAGACTATTTCATAAGCGAAGATCAGATTTATCAGAAGCCGTAAAGGGGCTTACCTATACGGCTCATGTGTCACGCCTTGAGCAAAAAGAAATCGAACGGATTTTGACCCGAACCTTTTCTACGGAAGATGGCAAAAAAGCACTGGCCTGGCTCCAGGTGATAACATTTCAGCGCGCTCAGGGCGGCTCAACGCCGGATGAACAAATTCGTTTTTCCGAAGGGCAGCGTACCTTGGTTGCTACCATCATGCGCATGATTGACCGTGGCCGGAATTCATAAATTTTAATATTTCAATCAAAGGAGAAAATAATGACTGAAACACTTTTAGAAACTTCTGTTCCGGAAAAGTTTAAAGATCCGGAAACAGGTAATGTAAATCTTGATAACCTTGTAAAATCTTATAACGAACTTGAACAGAGATTTTCACGTCAGCCCCGGCCTCCCAAAAGCGCCAAAGAATATTGTGTGGATTGTAAGCACGGTCTGTTTGATGCTGATGAGGAGTTGAATGAACGGCTTCATCAGAAAGGATTTACCCAAGATCAAGTGCAGTTTATCTACGATTTGGCAGCAGAAAAAATGGTGCCGATGATTGTTCAAATGGCTTCCGATTACGAAGCTGACCGGGAAATTGAAAAACTTGTCAACCATTTTGGTGGGCCCGAAAAATGGGCTGAAATGTCACGGCAGCTTTTAGCCTTTGGTCAAAAACAACTGCCTGAGGATGTCCTCGATACGTTGGCCAGCTCCTTTGAGGGCATACTCGCACTTCATAATATGATGAAGGGTGAGGAGCCTGGTCTAGAGACTTCTAAAGGCGAAAGTGGCCCAGACGGCGCCGAGCTCGACTTGCAATCGATGATGCGCGATCCGCGTTACTGGAGAGATAAAGATCCGTCTTTCATTGCCAAGGTCACAGAAGGCTTCCAGAAACTCTATAGTTAATTTTCATGAGCAACTTCCCCTCGCGCATTCCCTGCGCGGGGGATTTTTTTAAGAGGTTTTTTTCAATGTTAAGAATAAGTAATATTATTTCTTCCAATAGCGCGGCGCGCGGTAGAGATGTTTTGAAAATTAAAGACGCTTTACGCTCGCGCGGTTATTACGATCTCCCCGATTACGGCATCACGCCCTATACGGACGAAGCACTGTTCGATGGTATCAAACAATATCAAAAAGATAAGGGCTTGAAAGTTGACGGGATCATCAAGCCAGATGGGGAGACAATGCAGACACTTGAGGCAGACGAATCTACACAATTCGATGAGCCACATCATTCAATTATGCTTGATACGGATAAACCACCACCGTTGCGCACCATGGAAAAACAAGATGATGATTTGGATGAAGGTATTACTGGTTGGTATGATCGTATTTTAGAAAACGGTTATCTCCCACGTGAGCCGGAAAATGGTTTTGAAGAAGATGACGATATCCTGATAAATGTCAGGGAACCCATACTTTTAGGTCCTGTTGGAAATAACCTTGAAAATGGCAAGCGTGATGTGATCGGCCTTCAGGGCAGGCTGGGAGAGTTTGGACTTTTGCCAAAAGATAAACTCAGTGACCCGACAGGCTTTCTTGACCGGGAAACGAGCGATGCTATTAAGAATATTCAACGTCAACTGGGTCTGAAAGAGGATGGACTGGTTCACCCGGGCGGTGAGACGGAGCAGGGTATTGAAGCTATAAAAAATGTTATGCGCCTGCAAGGCGAGGAAAAAACACAGCAAGCTTTTGCTCAAGCTGCGTCTTTTGTTAAAGGTGTTATCGATGCCGTTAAAGGTGAAGGTTCAACAGCGGATAAGATTAACGCCTTTGCGCCTGTTGTTTCGATGGGATTGAGCGCGGTTGGCGGGCCGATTGCCGGGATTGCATCCCAGGCCTTAAGCGGCACGCAGGCTTTCTTTAATACGAAAGACGCTCTGGAGAGCGACGGTGATGTGCTGACCAAAATCAATGAAATCCTGCCTGCCGTTGCATCGGGGGCACAGGCGGCGCAGGGGCTGGCCGGGAGTTTGGGCAGTGCGGCGTCTGGCCTGTTTGACGGCGGCGGTGAAACGGGCGGACCGTCCGGGGCGCTTGAAACGTTAAAGGCAAAACAACAAGCTGATGCCAATAGTCTTGCCGAAACGGGCAGGGTTGAGCGCAGTGAAAGCAACTCCGTCTTCACGTCAAACAGCACTTTCGCGTTTGAGAAAAGCGAAGACACGCCGCCTCTTCCAAAGGAAAAACCAATCTTCGATGCTACGGGAAGGATGATTAGGAAGGAGGAGCTTGGAGGCTACGATAAAGAAAAATATTTGGACACAATTGAAAATGTTTATAGAGAATATGTAGATCAAGGACATAAAAAAGGTTTAAATGAAGCGGCAGATAATCTGGAGCATTTTTTAGACGGATCAGGAGAAGATAAGGCGCTTAGTCGAGATCAGGTTCGTGAAAAGCTTTTTGTGCGTAATGGAGAAAGAGTTAACCGAGATAGATTCACAAAATCTTTCACAGACAAGAAAGGTATAGGCTCTAAATTGTTAAATATGAAAGAGGATGAAGTAATGGAAGTGAAAGATAATTGGGATTATAAAGTTGGAAATTTTCCAATTAAAACGATGATTCGTAATGCAGATCTATCCAGAAGTCATCTTTTGAAGGGGGATTTGGATGAAGCTTTGGCAACAGGAACAAGTTCTGTTAAGTCTGGAGGTGACTTTAAAGTAAAAAGAAAAGGAAATACTATTTTGATTGATGGTACGGTCACTCATCAATGGACAGATAAATACAATTTTGACCCTTTGCAAAGTGGAGGAGGAGGGGCCACCATTCTTGAAAAAGAAGGGCGCGCAAAAAGTTTTGATATAAACTCTCAATGGCAACAAAAAGTGACAGGTACTGTCCAGATCAAAGGAGGCGAGCTTGTAAATCCAAGACTAACATGGGAGGATGCTGAAGAAAACAAATAAGGGTTTCAGAATATGGATGGCTCTTTTGATATTGAAATGTTAACGGCTTTCTTTCTCTTCTTCTTGATGGTTGTAGGGGCGTTAGTCGGTTGTGTTTCTTTTGCAAGGAAACAGGAACCTGTTTGGCGAGGTGTTTTTCTAGGAGCCTTTACCGGATGTATTCTGAGCCTTATGGTTTTAGCAATAGTTGTGGGATTGTTTTTAGCTTACTAGAAAGTGTACCGCTGATTTTTAGGCTGTCTTTTTTATCAAAGATATGAAGTGTATAGGCTTTTGGAATACAGAGGGTTTGATAAATATAAATCCGGTAAAATCAGCACGAAAAAATTGATAGAAGAATTAGCCAGTGAATGGGCATCACTTCCACCAGATGCTTCAAATAAAAGTCGTTATGATGGCGTTTTAAACAATAAAGCGCTGACTGATTTCAAAACTTTAAAGGATTTTCTGGAGAAAAATTAGTCTTGGGGCATAAATCTGTAGCCTGCGACTTTAGCAAAAGATGAATATTCTTCATGCTCTTCATATTTAGTTACGATACGAAGCCGGTCGCCATTTTTGTTTTGGAAAAGAAAAGCACAGTATGCCATACCTGATCCAGTGCATGTTTGCAGTTCATAATAACTTTTGTTCCAAAACTTTGGGCCATCTCCGGACAGGGTTATACCTTGTTCGTAATCATGTGTGCCCTCCTGAAGAGTTTGCAATGGTTCCCAGCCGGCACCAATGATAATGGGCCTTGCCTCATGGTAGGTTAAGCCTTTGATGTTCAGCAGATCAGGGAGTGTTTCATCATAACCATACCACCCGTTAGGGTGTGGCGGTTTGTCCCAGAAATCTTCTGCAGCTTGCGTAGCAGAAGAAAAAAACACAAGAGCAATAAAAATTATTCTGAACATAAATGTAGAATAAGTAATAATTAGGTATAAAACAAGACCGGGGCATCTGGTGCTGGGGCGCTTGAAACGTTAAAGGCAAAACAACAAGCTGATGCCAATAGTCCTGCCGAAACGGGCAGGGTTGAGCGCAGTGAAAGCAACTCCGTCTTTACTTCAAACGGCACTTTCGCGTTTGAGGAAAGCGAAGACACGCCGCCTCTTCCAAAAGAAAAACCAATCTTCGATGCCACGGGACGGATGATTAGAGAGGAAACTAAACCATCTGAGAGTCGGCAAATTCCTGGGTGACGAAATCGTCGACGATTTGTTGAAATTTGTTTTGAATATCACGGGTGAGAGGTTCAAATTCGATCGCAAATTTATTTTTGGCTTTGCGGACGATCTTACCCCGGTGCGAAACTGTAATCACTTTTTCGGCAAGTTTAAATTTCAGGTCGATGGATTTTGGTTCTCCGATTGAAAAGAGTTTATCGTTACCGGCAAAGAGTATGCCCGTATCGCTCCAGTTTTCGACCGGATAGTTTTTGCCCTCAATCATGCCAACGCACTGGTCGACCTCACGCCGGGGCGCGATGCGACGGTTCGATGCCTGATTTTCAAAGTCCCTTGTTTTCAGGACGCGTGCGAGGGATGTAAACATTTTCTCTCTCCATCTTTAATTATGTATATATATAAAGATTTTTGCAAAAAATGCAATTTATTTCTTGACAAAATAAGAAATTATTCCTATAAGTAGAGTTATCAACGCCATAACTGCGTCTTTTTGGCTTCTGCCATTCCGCCGACGTAGCGGTTTTTCCCTATTTATATCTGCTGATCAGAAAACGGTTTTTCTCTTCTTTGAGATGATTGCCGCCTGTGGGCAGACCTGTTTGCCGTGACGGGCCGGTCGCATTTGCTGGCTGCCAACCCAAAGTCCCGTGCAACTGAACTTCTCTAAATTTTAACTTTTACGAAAGGTGAAGAATATGTCTGTCACTATTGATCAGGCCTTCGTCAAGCAGTTCGAGCGCGAAGTGCACGAAGCCTATCAACGCCAGGGGTCCAAGCTTAGGAACACTGTGCGTACTGTCGGCAATGTTAAAGGCGCCTCAACGACTTTCCAAAAAGTCGGTAAGGGAACGGCTTCGACCAAGTCAACACACGGAATGGTTCCTGTGATGAACCTGGCTCACTCCAGCATTGAATGTCTGCTTGAAGATTTTTATGCCGGTGACTGGGTTGATAAAATGGATGAGCTGAAAATTAACCATGACGAACGTCAGGTGATTGCGTCTGCCGGTGCACATGCGCTGGGCCGTAAAACCGATGAGTTGGTTATTGATGCGCTTGCAACGGCGTCTACGAATACAATTGCCGATGCGAATACTGGTCTGACGAAAGATAAAGTCCTCGAAGCATTTGAAATTTTCGGGGATACCGATGTTCCGGATGACGGTCAGCGTTTTGCAGTCGTCGGCTGGAAACAATGGAGCGATTTGCTGCAAATCGAAGAGTTCGTCAATGCTGACTATATTGGCAATACGGAGCTTCCATATTCAAGTATCACACAGGCCAAGATGTGGCTTGGAACGATCTGGATCCCGCATTCCGGACTTCCGGTAGATGCTGGTGGTGTGCGTTCCTGTTTCTATTATCACAAAACGGCTATCGGCCATGCGTCAGGTTCTGATGTTCAAACAGATGTAACCTGGCATGGAGATCGTGCGGCGCATTTCGTCAACAATATGATGAGTCAGGGCGCTGCTCTTGTCGATGATACAGGAATTGTCGTTATCGATTGTGACGAAACCCCTGTTTAAAACCACAGCTAACATAAAAGGAGATAAGCAATGGCTTTAAAACTTTCTGATTTAAGTGTGCTCGCTTATGCGAACAACTTTACGCTGTGGCATTACACAACAGCTGATGATGCTGTCACCACAGCTAACTACTTTGATAACGCAGCCGATATGATGAATGTCAACGACCTCATCATTGCGAATGTTGATACAGACGGCACGCCGGCCACAAAATTTTATATTGTGACCGATATTACAAGCGGCGCAGTGACGATTGCGGTGTACGCCTAATCGTTGGGTGTGCGGACTGTTTAGGTGAGTGTTCTACTTTTCCTCCCCTTCACGAACCCCCCTAAAGCAGTCTTTGGGCGCGTTTGAGAAAGCGTCCGTTTTGTATTAACCGGGATTTCCGCCTTTTGGCCCTGTTGGGTCAGGGCGGAAATTTCTTTTATTTAACAAGTGTTTAGAAAGTAAATTTGTCTTTAGTAATGCTGATATTTTAGAAAATCATCAACTAAAAACAAAAAGGGTGTGAAATATTCATGTCTGTGCAGGCATTGCAGACGGGTTATTATTCAATTCCGCATAGCGGCGGGTTTCCTGCCAGTGTGCGTCCGGAAGATATTTCTTTTGAAGAAGAAAGAGAACCAACAGAAAAGCTTTCTGAAGCTTTTGCTCGTCACGGCATTTTGAATGTTATTTATACGCCTCAGGGAGCAGTCTTTAGGGGCACTGAAATACAGGCATGGGCAGTATATGACATGCTTAATTCTAATGAAAAAGTGAAAGAAGAGCATTCACAAAACTTGCAAACTACGCAGATTAAAGTTGCAGATTTTATGATGACGGATTTTCGTCGAGCTCATGCAGGAGAGGGATCAGGAAACTATAACCTTGGAACTTCAATGCAAAACGCTCCACGTTACGAACCCTTGCTGGCAGCGTAATAAATTTGAAACCAATATTTTTTAAGCGGCCATAAGGCCGCTTTTTTTATTCATTAACAACAGGAGAAAAAATATGGCACTCAACGATGTTGGGCTTTGCAGCCGTGCGCTTGTGCGTCTTGGCGCCGCCCCGATTAGTTCATTTGATGACGGCACAGCAGAATCAGAAATTGCTTCGATTCTTTATGCGCCTGCGCGCGATGCTTTGTTATCGGCTTATCCCTGGACATTTGCAACAGGGCAGGTGGAGTTAAACAAGCTGAGCGAGAGTCCGCTTGCAGATTATCAAAACGCTTTTCAACTGCCGAGTGATTTTCTACGTGCCATTTCTGCCGGCAATGGCGGTAAAGGGCGTGGGCTTCATTACCGTATTTTACAAGGACAGCTGCATGCTAATGCGGATGAAGTTATTTTAACTTATATTTATCAGCCTCAGGAGGAAGAGTTTCCACCGTTCTTTGATACGGCTTTGATAGCCCGTTTGGCAGCCGAGTTTTGTATTCCGGTTACCGAAAGCACATCACGCGCTGAAACGCTAACCCGGATGGCTGAAAAGGAATTTGCCGCCGCGCGTCAGGTTGATGCGCAGCAGGATAGTCCGAACAGGCTTGAAAACTTTACGTTGATTGATGTGAGGGGGTAGGAATGCGTTTTAAAATAAACCGCCCTGTCGGAAATAACCTGGAGAATGATGATGAAGACGTATTGCAGGCAAAGCGGGCTTTTTCGAAGGCCGGCTATTATAACCGCCCGGTTGAAAACGGGATTATCGACCGGGAGCTCGACGATGCGATTTTAGCTTTTCAGTATGACAATGATCTTAAACCGGACCGGATTATGAACCCCGGCGGGGAAACAGAAGTTGCTTTGAATACAGTGTTAAAACAAACTCAAAGCGATGATACACCTGAATCTGAACTTCCCCCCATTCCACCAAAGAAGCCATCGAAACCGCCTTTGCCGGAAAGAAAGCCGGATTTTGGTAAGGATGATAATTTCTTTGATTCTCTAAAGGAAACAATGGATAATCTAAAAGATAATGAAAAAGTCAAAGATCTTATAGAGCAACTAAAAGACCATAAGAAGATTTTTGACTTCTTAAAAAGTGGGGGAAAATTGAATCCTCAATTTAAGATTATGGAAGAAATTATTAAACATCAGAGAGAAAATGATGATGGTGTTATATGAATAAAAAATCCATTTCAATATTTATGATTTTTTTGTTTATCTACACAATGGCGCTTATTCATATTTTGCGCCCTGATCTTATTTATATGACTGGTTATAGGCAGAAATCGTTATTGTGTGTAGAAGAAAAAGCCGTTGATTTTATGTCAGACAATCTAGCGAAGATTGTAGACCGTGATGTGCTTTTAAACCGGTCTCTAAAATATTCCATAAAAGAATGCGATCAATATATTCGTAGGTATGCCGAAGAAGTCTATCAAAACAAGTATGAGCATAATTCTAGTCCAGATAGTACAGTCGAAGATGTTCAATCAGATATTGTCGCAGATTTGAAAATTTATTTTAAAGATTTGTTCATTGCGACCTTTGAGCAGGCCGATAAAGCTATTGAGCGTGAAAAATAAGTATAAAAAAATTATTTTTGTTAAGCCGCCCCTTTGAGGGCGGTTTTTTTATGTGTGAAAAGGAGTAAATATGACACGGATCAGGCAAGTTAAAACCAATTTTACCGCCGGGGAGGTTTCACCCGAGCTTTTGGGGCGGGGTGATCTCCGCGCCTATGAAAACGGTGCGCAGGAATTGCGCAACCTTTTTATCTTTCCAACCGGCGGTGTAACCCGCCGCGCAGGGCTCTCTTATATCGATACGGCGGCCGGGGACGGGCGTTTAATCGCTTTTGAATTCAACACACAGCAAACTTATCTGCTTGTGCTAACGGACAGCCAAATTGATATTTATGCTTCCGGTGTTAAGGTAAGTACGCTTTCAAGTCCATGGCCGGCGAGTACAATCAGTCAGGTTGCCTGGACACAGAGCGCCGATACGCTTTTGATGACACATCCTGATTATGCGCCGAAAAGACTGATCCGTGATAGCGGGGGAACATTTTCCCTTCTGGATTGGGATTTTTTTACGGATAAGAATATCGTCTATCAGCCTTATTATAAATTTGCAGAAAGCACGGTAACCTTAACGCCAAGTGGCACCACAGGGTCAATTACACTGACGGCATCTGCAGATAGTTTTGATCCGCTGCATGCGGGAACCCGTCTGCGCGTTGGAGGAAAAGAAGTTGAAATTACAAGTTATGATTCACCGACTGTTGTGACAGTCACAACGATTGAAGATTTGCTCTCAACGGATGCAACGATTGACTGGCAGGAGCAGGCCTTTAGCCCGGTGCGCGGTTATCCGGTTTCGGTTGCCTTTCACCAGGATAGGCTGGTGATTGGAGGTTCTCGTGATCTTCCGAACCGGCTTTGGTTTTCAAAATCTGGAGATCTCTTCAATTTTGATATTGGCGAGGGGTTGGATGATGAATCTATTGAATTTGCGATTTTGTCTGATCAGGTCAACGCGATCCGGGGTATTTTTTCCGGCCGTCACTTGCAGGTTTTTACCTCTGGTGCGGAATGGATGGTTACTGGAGATCCTCTAACTCCGGAAACGGTTCAGCTTAATCGACAGACACGTGTTGGATCTGTGATTGACCGCTATATACCGCCGGTAACGGTCGATGGTGCAACTTTGTTTGTTGCCCGGAATAAGAATGAAATTCGTGAATTTCTTTATACCGATATTGAACAAGCTTATCAGGCGACAGATCTGGCTTTGCTTTCCCGGCACATTATTATTGATCCGGTGGATCAGGATTTTGATGCAACGCGCCGGCTTCTCTTTATTGTTCGGGAAGATGGAAAATTTGCAACACTCACTGTTTATCGGGCGGAGCAGGTCGCAGCCTGGACTCTTCATGAAACACAGGGAAATGTGAAATCGGTTTCTGTGGTTGGAGATGATGTTTATCTTCTAGTAGAGCGAGATGGCTCTTACATGATTGAGCTATTTGATGATGCTCTTACTTTAGACTCGGCTTTAACGGGAGAGGTTGGAACGGCAACTGCAACATGGTCCGGCTTAGATCATCTTGAAGGGCAAACTGTTTCTATCATCGCAGATGATATTGTTCAGGATGATCAAGCTGTTTCTTCAGGTGCAGTGATTTTATCAGAGCCTGCTTTGAAAGTTGAAATCGGCCTGTCTTATACGCACAAGATTAAACCTTTGCCGCCAACATCTGCTGGAGAAGGCGGATTTGGTATTAAGCTCAGATTGATCGAAGCGATTTTCCGTTTGAAGGAAACGCAGGCTTTACGCCTTGATACGGGAAGAGGGCTTCAGGATATCGCGCTGAAAGATTTTGGTGAAGATGAAATTCTGGATGCGCCGCCGCCGGTAATCAGTGGGGATATTGCTGTTCGTTCACTTGGCTGGCAGAAAAACGGTGTCGATGCTCTTTGGGAAATCGAGCAGAGCATCCCTTACCCTTTCACGCTTTTATCCGTGACTGCGGAAATTAAATTTAACGACTAATTGTAAATCAAAGGAGATTGATATGGCCGGTTTGAGTGGTATCGCCCCGGTGATACAGGGGCTTAGCATTGTGTCAGGACTTGTTGATACGGTGAGTGGGTATAATGATCAGAGTGAGGCGCAAGATCTTGCGCTTAAAGAGCTTCAACAAAAACAACAGGCGGAGTTGCGTGTAGCTAAAGAAAACGCAGCGCTTGAACGTGAAAAAATCAAGCTTGAATCAGAATCGGCGGAAAAAGAACGTCGTGATGCATTAAAGCGGGCAACAGCACGTCAGCGCGCAAAATTTGGAGCAAGCGGTATTGATACAAATGCGGGTGGTTCAGCCCAGGCGGTTTTGCTTGGTTTGTTTGAAGAATCAGAAGAGGAGAGGCAGGAGCGTGAAGCGCTTGATAACTTGCGTCTCAACGCCCTGGATACTGACCTGGCCCAGCGTAAACGTCTGAATGTTTTACAGCAAACACAACTAAAAGAGCGTCAAAAACTGAGCAATGTTTCAAATGCAAATTCCTTTGCGCAAGGGCTTTTAGGAAACGCGAATTCCATTATTAGCCTGTTATAACTTATATTATAGAGGAGATCATTATGACTGAGCATGTTAAGGTGCCGGCGGTAGAACCGCTTGTGCGCTACGTTGCCAATGGTTCACAAACCGTTTTTACTTACCCTTTTTCAATTTTTGCCAGTGAAGATTTAAAAATTTATTTTGATGGCGCATTGCAGACAAGTGGTTACGATATTTCTGATGTTGGAGAAACATCTGGCGGAACTGTCACTTTTGATATTGCGCCATCAAGCGGTATCGTTCTTACGCTTGAGCGCCGACTGCCGTTTGAGCGGCTAACAGACTTTCTTGAAGGTGGAGGTTTCTCTGCCGCGGCTATAAATACGGAACTGGACTATCTGACAGCAGGTCTTCAGCAGGTAGATCGGGATCTTTCACCGATGCTGCGCTATAGCGATTATGAAACGCCGGGAGAAACGGTGCTGCCAGATCGCACGCAACGCGCGAATAAAGCGCTGGGATTTGATGGTGATGGTGACCCGGTTGCAGTGTCTCTGGAAGGATCGATGGCATCGCCGGATTATACAGCCTCCGGTACGGGTGCGGTCACGCGAACCTCAAGCGATAAATTTTCTGATTTCGTGTCAGTCAAAGATTTTGGTGCAAAAGGTGACGGACTAACCGATGATACGCTGGCGATCCAGCAGGCTTTAACAGCGCATGACAGCGTCTATATTCCGCCTGGTAGTTATTTTATCACCGGGACAATCACGGTCGGGGAGCGTCAAACTTTGTTCGGGGCCGGCCAAACTTCTGTTCTTTCCTGCCAGGATAACAGCTTTAACGCAATTGAAGTGCCGGCGGATTATGCCTCTATCTCTAACCTTAGAATAGAAAACAGCGATAATGGGATTTTGCTGTACGGGAAAGATCGTCCTTGTGTCCAGACTTCTATTGTCGATGTCACAATCTGGCAGGCCAATGTTGGAGTGAAGCTGGACGGGTATACGGATACGGCCAAGCCCTGTTACTGGAATAACTTTAACCGTGTTTTAGTGGTGCAGCCGAATACACATGGATTTCACCTGGCTAAAAGCGGGGCTGGAGATACACCCAATGCGAACAAGTTTCATGCCTGCCGGGTTTATTCTCTGGGCGCAGATATCACGGGTGCCGGGTTTTATGTTGAGCATGGCTCATTCAATAATGCTTTTATTGATTGTGAGGCCAATGTCAAAGGGACGGCGCAAGGGTGCTTTATCATTGGCGCAGGATCAAATAAGACATTGCTGGTGAATCCTTACGCAGAATCCAATAACGGTGTGCCGAATGTAAAACTTGAAAGCGGATCGATTGAAACAGCGATTTATAATTTACTTTCTGCATCGGACGGATCGGCAATCTGGGATCTTTCCGGCGGGGAATATACCGCCTATAATGCAGGTTATCCGTATAAGAACCGTTTTCAACAGACAACTGTCACAGATATCAACGCAACAGTGCAGCGCTATGATACGGAATACGCGGACACTTCCGGAACGTTAAATCTTGATGAATCTCATTCTGTGCATTTGATTTCATCTTTTGGCGGCGCTCTTACAGTGAATTTGCCAAACGCATCTGATGCGCAAGGCATGATGATGGTGGTTAAAAAAATCGATAGTTCTGCGAATGTGATTACGATTGGTGAAACAGGTGGAAGCGGACCGGATGGGCGTAGCTATTACCTGGGCGCAGAAAATGATTTTGTCCAGATGATTTCAAATGGCGCGGAATGGTTTGTTATCTCTTCAAACCGGGCACCCGGCAACACCCGATTTTTTGAAGGAACCGGAACATACAATATTGATATGGCAGTCGATACGTATCTGATTTCATCCTTTGGCGGCGTTGTCACGGCACAACTTCCGCCAGCGAATGCAGCAGAAGCAATTGGCCGGACGATCACGATCAAGAAAACAGATAGTTCTGCCAACGCTGTAACAGTGACGGAGCAGGGCGGAACAGGTCCGGATAATTCTGCTCAGCCATTATCCAGCCAGTATAGCGCGATTACAGTCGTGTCTAACGGGGCTGCCTGGTACATCGTCTCAAAACATAATTAAGGCTTTCAGTATGGATGATCGGATTGATGCGCAGGAGCGCAGGAAAATTGCAACCTTTTTACCGGTTGCAATTTCAAGAGCGGTAAATTCTTACCGGAATTTTTCAGGTCAAATCGCTCCAAATGAGTCTAAAGAGTTTGGTGAGCATCATAAAGCCTGCCGGGCAGCTTTAGCTCATCTCGAATTATTATTGAAGCTGGCTGAATATGAAAACCTTGAAAGCATGGAAGATAATATGCTGCTCAAAGCAAGTTTGTCAGAAGCAAGGCAGGAATATGATGGCGCTATGAAAACGCTTGGCACAGAGAAAGATTATTAGTTTCTAATATGGATAAAAACACTACAAAAGAAGTCGATTTTGGAGTATTCTTAGCGCTATGGAACAGGACACAAAATTATTCAACACCCCTGATTCACTTCAGAATCGCGCGCTGGTTCGAAGTGTGTTGGGCGCATGGAGAGACGCGGCTACTGCTGAAGGCCTTTCGCGGAAGCGGCAAGTCGTCGCTCACCACTCTGTTCTCGGCATGGCTGCTCTACAGGGATCCGGATTTGCGTATCCTGGTGTTAGCGGCCGAACAGACGCTGGCGTCCAAGATGGTCCGCAATATTCGCAAGATCATCCAGACACATCCTTTAACGAAGCCTCTCATTCCGAAGAAAAAGGAGGAGTGGGCGGCAGATCGTCTGACCGTTAAGCGGGGGCAGGTCCAGCGTGACCCTTCGGTGATTGCGCGCGGTATTCATTCCAATATTACAGGACTTCGGGCCGATATTATCATTTGTGATGATGTTGAGGTTCCTAATACATGCGAGACTCCGGAGAAGCGGCAAGATCTTAGAGAACGGCTTGAAGAGACATCTTATATTCTTGTTCCGGGCGGCGTACAGATTTATTTAGGTACACCTCATACATGGGAGTCTATTTATCTTGATGCACCAAAGCCGGAACTTGGAATAGAAGACATTTTTTTAAAAGATTATAAGCGCCTTGTTATCCCCCTGATTGATCAGGATGGAGAAAGTAGCTGGCCTGAGAAATTTACACTTCAAGATATTAAGCAGATAAAAACGCAGACAGGTCCGCAAAAATTTGCCTCACAAATGTTGTTGGAGCCGCTCAATGTGAGTGAAAGCCGCCTGGATCCGAATTTACTCAGGCGTTACGGATCGCAGCTGCAATCCTCAGAAAGTCAGCAGACATTGCAGCTTCGTTTGGAAGGGCGGCGTCTCGTGTCTTGTTCGGCCTGGTGGGATCCTTCTTTTGGAAGCGCAAAAGGAGATGCGTCCGTTCTGGCTGTGATTTTTTGTGATGAAGTCGGGCAGTATTATTTACATGATCTGGTTTATTTACGGCACGATCCGGCTTTGGCTGAAGAAGAAGCGGTAAGTCAGTCCATGCAGGTGGCACGAATTGCGCGGGAGCATTTTATTCCCTCGGTTACCGTAGAAACAAACGGCATTGGAAAGTTTTTGCCGGCCATTTTGCGTACGCAGATGGCAGAGCAAAAAGTCCCGTGCGCAGTTACAGAGGTCAATTCATCACGGGCAAAAGATTTGCGTATTTTAGAAGGTTTTGATGCGGTGCTCGCTGCGCGCGCGCTGCATGTACATGAACGTGTCTACAAAACGCCCTTTATAACTGAAATGCAGGATTGGCGCCCTGGTCTTAAAGGGCAGAAGGATGATGGGCTTGATGCGGTTGCTGGTGCCCTGTCCCAGCAATCTGTGCGTGTTCAGCGAAGTTATCACACGGACCGTCTTCAGTGGCAAGGCGGCGGACAAATGCACTCAGCTAAAACGGAATTTGAAGTCTAAAAGGAAATTTATGAATGAATACACTACTTGATAGCGGATTAATCTGGTGGATTACGGCGGTTGATTTACCGGCCATGTCTGCGCTGTTCTGGCTGATCTGGAAGGGGCGTCAGGAGTCTGGAAAATCAATCGGCATACTGCATGATAATCTTGAACTGCGGTGTTCGCAGCTACGCGAAGCGCTTTATGCGTTTAAACTGGAGGTCGCAAAAAGTTATGCATCCGTGACAGATGTCAGGGATCTGGAAGAACGGATTGTAACGCATCTTTTACGAATTGAAACAAAACTTGACCAAACCGCGCTGAAAGCAGAAGCGCTACGATCTAAACAGGAATAGGAAAATTTAAATGGTTATACGGTTTTTAAAACCGCTCTTCACGAAAGAAGAAGCGGATGAAGTAGAGTCTGTCTCTTTTTATAATGAGCTTGCGGTAGATGTGCTTGCCCGGACAATCTGGGGAGAGGCGCGCGCGGAAAGCCTGGAGGGTATGGAAGCAGTTGCCAGTGTCGTGCTGAATCGTGTGCGCGTTGCACAGGCGCGCGGTGGAAAATATTGGTGGGGGAATGACATTATTAGCGTATGCCAGAAACCTTATCAGTTTTCCTGCTGGAACAGATCTGATCCGAATTACCGCAAGCTTATTGCGGTTACGGAGCAGGATAAGAAATTTGTAACCTGCCAGCGAATTTCCCGGCGCGCCGTCAATAACGTTCTACCTGACCGGACAAAAGGGGCAACGCATTATCATGCGGATTATGTTTCACCTTACTGGGCGGAAGGCGAAGAGCCGGTCATAATTATTGGGCGGCATATTTTTTATAAGTTAGTGGAGGCATAAACATGCTGGAATCTATTTTAGCAAAAGTCGGCCTGCCGATTATTATTGATATTATCGGCCGTTCCATTGGAAAAATTGATCATCCGGCGGCGCAAAGTGCGGCCCGCGCGCTTGGCGAACTTGATGCGGCGCTGGCGGGCGGGTTGATTTCTAATGAGCAAATGGCCGAAGCGAACCGTCATGCGGAAGCGATGGCTGAGCTGGCGATGAAAGAACGTCAGGCGGGTATTGCTGAGGTTAATCAGTCTTTGCGCGCTGAAGTCGCCTCCAACGATCCTTATGTACGGCGGATGCGTCCAACATTCGGCTATCTTATGGCTTTTACCTGGGCGGCGCAGATGTTCGGACTGGCTTACGTTGTTATCTTTGAAACAGATAAAGCAGCTTCGGTTTTACAGGGCATGTCTTCCCTGTCTGCAATCTGGGCAGTCGGGTTGTCGGTTCTTGGAATATATGTTTACAAGCGTAGTGAAGATAAAAAATTATTTAAAAAGTCTTATTTGATTGAAGAAGAACATGTTCCACATGGAACAAAAATGTCAAATGTAACAATGGCGCGGCCCGGTTATAATGAGTGATCTTCTTTGTAGTGAACATGCTCGCGCCAGATTGAATAGAGTCCTGCACCGATAATCAGGATGAGCCCCAAAATTGTTGTCCAAGTTGGGATATCACCGAACAGGAAAATGCCGAATACGGTTCCCCAGACGATCTGAATATAAATAAACGGAGAGAGAATAGCTGTTTCTTCAATATGGGCGATCGCATAGGTCACCATTAAAAGACCGCCCATGACGACACAGGCATGAATTAAAAATAAAAGGATATCGAGGCCCTGAGGCATAATAAAGTGAGGTACTGCCATCGGTGCGTTAAACAAGAAAATGCATATGAGGGGAAAGAACGGATATAAAGGGAGATATTCCTCCTTGCCGATTTTTCGGATGATGATTGTTGTGACAGCTATAAAAAAAGATGAGATAGCGGCATAGATAAGGCCTATGCTCAAAGTTTCAAATTGCGGTCCCGCTAGAATGAAGGCGCCTGTGAATCCTATAAACACGGCCAGCCATCTGTGAAATCCAATCTTTTCCTTTAAAATAAAATAAATCAGAATCAGGGTGATAAAAGGAGATGTAAATGTAATGCCATATACATCTGCCATGGGCGCAAGGGAAAAAGCGTGAACGATACTATAAGAGATAATCACAATGATGAAGCCCCTCATCACATGCCATTTTAGTTTTGGCGTTATGAAACCCCTGAAACCTTTTTTGAGAAAAATCCAGCTTCCGGCAAAAATTGATCCAAGAAAGCTGGTGGACATCAGGATTTGCGGGATCGTGTAGCTTGCGGACAGGTATTTCGAGAGCGTGTCAGCCATCGAATAACTGCTCCAGCCCAGCAATATCAGGCCGATCAGGAAAAGGGTTGAATGAGATTTCATCAGGATGTCAAAAGCCGTTTTGGTAGATCACTTTTTCAGATATACTATATAAAATTCTATAGTCTTACTATCCGAAAAAGATCGCCTATGAACACTGATGTAGTCTCAAAAAAATCTGAAAATACTGTTGAAACAGCTGTAAACATAGCGGCTCAGCCGAAAAAGCTGGTCGATATGACTTTGGAATTCTTCCGGCTGGAAGCGGCAGGTGGACTTGTTCTGGTCTTTGCCTCTGCGTTGGCGCTGATTATCGCGAATTCTCCAGCGTTTGGCCTTTATAATTATATTTTCAATGAAGTCGATTTCCGGATCGGTTTTTCAGATATCGGTGCGCTGGATACCGAAATTCATAAATCCATCCTGCTCTGGATCAATGACGGGATGATGGCCGTCTTCTTTTTCCTGGTCGGTCTGGAGATCAAACGTGAGGTTCTGGAAGGGGAACTGTCGACCCCCAAAAAAGCTCTTCTGCCAGCTTTGGCGGCTATTGGCGGAATGGCTGTACCGGCGGCGATTTATTACTACATCAATATGGATACGCCTGAACTTCTTGGTGGCTGGGCCATTCCGGCGGCGACTGATATTGCCTTTGCGCTTGGCATTTTGGCTCTGGTAGGAAGCCGTGCGCCCGTTTCTCTTAAAATTCTTCTAACCGCGATCGCCATTATTGATGATATCGGCGCGATTTTAATCATCGCGATTTTCTATTCTGATTATCTTGAGGTGAGTGCCTTGCTGTTTGCGCTTATCCCGTTCCTTGGATTATTCCTTTTAAATCGCAGGGGGGTTTCAAATACCGCGCCCTATATTCTTTTAGGTATTATTCTCTGGGTAGCTGTACTGAAATCCGGCGTACATGCCACTTTGGCCGGCGTTATTATAGCGCTGATGATCCCGATGCGCTGTAAAACCAACCATGAATATTCACCTGTGAAACACCTGGAACATGGCCTCCACCCGTGGGTGGCCTTCATGATTTTACCGATTTTCGGTTTTGCCAATGCGGGCGTTCCGTTTGACGGGATGGGGTGGAATTCTCTGCTTGAGCCTGTCACGCTCGGGATTGCTGCAGGTCTGTTTGTGGGTAAACAGATCGGGGTGTTTGGTATTCTCTGGCTTACGATTGTAACCGGGTTGTCGCCAAAACCCGAAGGGACAAACTGGGTTCAGCTTTATGCGGTTTCGCTGTTGTGTGGGGTCGGCTTTACCATGTCGCTCTTTATCGGCGGGCTGGCCTTTGAGGGGGTTGAGATGCAGGCTAGCGTCAGACTCGGTGTTCTGGTAGGATCAATAGCATCTGCCGTTCTGGCATTTCTGTTATTAAGATTTGGTCCATTGCCACAGCAAACCACTCAACAAGCACAGGCTTAGATATGACAAAGACACCTATTACAATTGCACGGGGCGACGGGATCGGCCCGGAAATCATGGATGCGACGCTGCAAATTCTTGAAGCAGGTGGTGCGCAGCTCGATACGGAAGAAATCGAGATCGGCGAAAAAGTGTATGAGCGCGGGGTGATGACCGGAATTGAAGATTCCAGCTGGGCTTCTTTGCGCAAAACCAAAGTCTTTTTAAAGGCGCCAATTTTTACTCCCATGGGCGGTGGTTTTAAAAGCCTGAATGTAACTGTTCGCAAAACAATGGGCTTTTATGCCAATGTCCGCCCATGCGTGGCTTACGCGCCATATGTAGATTCCCTGTTTCCGGATATGGATATGGTTGTCGTACGGGAAAATGAAGAAGATCTTTACGCGGGAATCGAATACCGCAATACGCAGGATGTGCGGACCGCTTTAAAAGTCATTTCTCGTCCGGGGTCGGAACGGATTATCCGTTATGCCTTTGAATATGCGAAGGCCAATAACCGCAAAAAAGTCACCTGCATGATTAAAGACAATATTATGAAGGTGGCGGACGGGCTGTTCTATCAGGTCTTTCAGGAAATCGGCGAAGATTATCCGGACATTGAAAAAGAACGTTACATTATTGATATCGGTGCGGCGCGCATCGCCGCGCGGCCCGGTGATTTTGACGTGGTGGTCACGGAAAATCTCTACGGCGATATTATTTCCGATATTGCCGCCGAAGTGACCGGCTCTGTCGGGCTTGGGATTTCAGCTAATATTGGAGATCACGGCGCGATGTTTGAAGCGATGCACGGCACAGCGCCCGATATTGCCGGGCAGGGGATTGCCAATCCGTCAGGTTTACTGCTCGGCGCGGTAATGATGCTGGTGCATATCGGTCAGAATGATGTGGCGGGCAAGGTTCATAATGCCTGGCTCAAAACGATTGAGGATGGTATTCACACAGGCGATCTTTATAAAGATGGCATAAGCGCGCGCAATGTCGGCACGGATGAATTTGCCAAAGCGGTGATTGAGCGTATGGGCGAAAAGCCTGAAAAACTACCTGTTCGGGATTACGGATCAGGCGGCGGCGCATTGAAATTGCCGCCGGTGCGCGAGCGCGTCACGCAGAAAAAGGTTCTCGACGGTGTTGACGTCTTTGTCGATTGGGAAGGTGCGCCCGATGACCTGGCCGCAATCATTAATGACAATCTCGCAGACGGGTTAACACTGAAAATTATTTCCAACCGCGGCGTTAAGGTTTGGCCTGACGGCGCACCGGAAACATTCTGTTCTGATAGTTGGCGTTTGCGGATGATTGGTGATACGGCAACGCACACTCAGATCGCCGCACAACTCTCAAAACTTCATGAAGCTGGGCTTGATTTTACGGGCACCGAAAATCTATACAGCTTTGACGGCGAAGCCGGGTACACGAAGGCGCAGGGCGAATAACGCTACCCTTTTGCTGCTTTCACCGTATTCTTTAATAGACACGCAATGGTCATCGGGCCGACGCCGCCGGGGACAGGCGAGATGTGCGCGGCGATCCCCTGCGCGTCTTCAAAATCCACATCACCGCAGAGCCTGCCATTTTCCATCCGGTTGATCCCGACATCAATGACAATTGCGCCCGGTTTGATCCAGTCCCCTTTGACCATCTTTTCGCGGCCAACGGCGGCAATCAGGATATCGGCCTGCGCACAGACGGCAGGCAAGTCTTTGGTTTTCGAATGCGCTGTCGTAACCGTGCAATTTTCTTTCAGGAGGAGCTGGGCCATCGGTTTGCCAAACAGGTTGGACCGGCCAATCACAACGGCATTTAAGCCCGTTAAATCTTCTTTGACAGATTTAATCAACATCAATGAGCCTTGCGGTGTACACGGGACATGCCCCCCTTCAACGCCGAGAAATAATTTTCCGGCATTCGTAATGGTTAGTCCATCCACATCCTTGGCCGGGTCGATCATCTGCACCAAATCTTCCTGATCACCTTTTAAATGATCCGGTAAAGGAAGTTGCAATAAAATGCCGTGAACTTTTGGGTTCATGTTCAGATTTTTGATGACGTGACAGATTTCTTCTGCAGTGCTTTCTTCCGGCAGGCGTTTTTCATAGCTTTCAATGCCGGCTTCGCGACACGCTTTGATTTTACTTTTCACGTAGACTTTACTGGCCGGGTCGTCGCCGACCAAAATAACGGCGAAACAGGGCTGCGTTCCGCCTTTCGTCAATTGCTCAGCTTCGGTTTTGATCTCTGCGCGCAGCGCGGCAGCGATAGCTTTCCCGTCTATGATTTGTGTTGTGGTCATTCTTGTGCCCGTTAATAAATCAGGTTACTGATAATAAGCCCCTGCAGGATTTTAATTGCAAAAATCACGATAATTGGTGTGATATCAATTCCGGCAATGGGTGGGATAAAACGGCGTAGCGGCGCATAGATCGGGTTGGTTGCTTTTTCGATCAGGGCAACAAGATTACGGGCCTGCGGGTTTTTGATATTGATGACGTCAAAGGCGATCAGCCAGCTCAGCACGACCTGGATAATGATAATCCAGAAAAAGACATCCAGCAAAAAGACTAATAATTGGCCAAGAGAGGCAAGCATCGGCGAAAATCCTTTCATAATTATGCTATTCTTACTATAGGATAGCGTGGCAAATCTCAAGAGGAGGCCTCAAAAAGACACATGTTTGGGCTGGATATCGCAGTAGCTGGTCTTTTGCAGCTGGCTTCCATGGATGTGAGCTGCCGCGTCAAGGCTGCGCCTAAAGTGCTGGTTCAGCCGATGCGCAGCGTTGTCCAATATGATTATTCAAAATATAAAGAAGAACTTCAGACGTTCGAGATTGATACGGTGTCTCCCTATGGTCCGGGGCATGATGCAAAGATTGGCGGTTTGATGAGCGGGGAAATCCGGGTTGAAAGCCGGGTGCGGATGATGCACGAAAAATATGCGCATGCAGGGAAGGGGTGTGTTCATATTGATACGATTGATGTGATTGTTCACGTTAATCCGACAATTTATGTTGCCAGGGAATTTAAAAAAGGAACATGTGAGCATAAAGCGATCGTGGAGCACGAAAAAAAACATGTAAAAGTTGATGCGGATGTTGCGGCAAAATACGCCGCGATTATCCGGGAACAGCTTAAAGCAAAACTCATCGAAATAGGATCAACTTTTGGCCCGGTTCCTCTGTCAAAACTGGATGATGTTCAAAAGAGGGTTCAGGCCGAATTAGATAAGGTTGTGACATCTAATACTGACCAAATGACAGCAGAGCGCCGTGAGCTTCAACAAAGTATTGATACTGCCGAGGAATATAGGCGTGTTTCCAACCAGTGTCCTTAGAGGTGATAAAAAAACCGCTACCGGTTCTGGTAGCGGTTTTTAATTAAAGAGCGGAGTATTACGGCGTATTTGTACCGGCTGGAAACGAAGGGCCCGGTCGTAATCTCTATAATTTAACTATGCCAAAGGATTATGGCGGAAATATGGGCAATTTTGTCATAACTTTAAAAATGAGTATCGATCTGATTTTTAAAGATTTTTTGGTCCTTATTTGTATGTATTAACCACTTTTTCATCCCTTCCGGCGCATGATATAGTGTTATTCAACAAGGGTATTCGCCCTCCATTTTATTCCAGAGGATTATTTGCCATGACACGCACCGGACATGACTGCCTGAAAACCCGTAAGACGCTGACTGTAAACGGTCAGGAATACGACTATTTCAGCCTGAAAGAAGCAGAAAAAGAACTTGGGGATCTTTCTAGGCTTCCATTTACACTTAAGGTGCTGCTGGAAAACCTGTTGCGTTATGAAGATGATCGCTCGGTGAGTGTCGATGATGTCAAAGCGGCTGCAGCTTGGCTTAAAGAGAAAAAATCAGACCGGGAAATTGCTTACCGTCCGGCGCGGGTTTTAATGCAGGACTTTACCGGTGTGCCGGCTGTGGTTGATCTGGCCGCGATGCGTGAAGCGATGAAAAATCTTGGCGGCGATGCGCAGAAGATTAATCCACTAAGTGCGGTTGATCTTGTGATTGACCATTCTGTGATGGTGGATGAATTTGGTAGTCCGCGTGCTTTTCAGCAAAATGTTGAAAAAGAGTTTGAGCGTAACGGGGAACGTTATGCCTTCCTGCGCTGGGGTCAGGATGCATTTGATAATTTCCGCGTGGTCCCGCCGGGCACCGGGATTTGCCACCAGGTTAATCTGGAATATCTGGCGCAAACGATCTGGTGTGAAAAAGATCAGAACGGTAAGATGGTAGCTTACCCAGATACACTTGTCGGGACGGATTCACATACAACAATGGTCAATGGTCTGGCTGTTCTCGGTTGGGGTGTTGGCGGAATTGAAGCCGAAGCGGCAATGCTTGGCCAGCCAATTTCGATGCTGATTCCTGAAGTGATTGGATTCAAATTAACCGGTAAACCAAAAGAAGGAACAACCGCAACCGATGTTGTTCTAACAGTCACGCAGATGCTGCGTGAGCGTGGTGTTGTTGGAAAATTTGTTGAATTTTACGGTGATGGGCTTGATGCCATGTCTCTGGCAGACCGTGCAACGATTGCTAATATGGCACCGGAATATGGCGCAACGTGTGGCTTCTTCCCGATTGATGAAGAAACACTGCGCTATCTGCGTTTCACAGGTCGTGATGAAGCGCGTGTTAAGCTTGTTGAGGCTTACGCCAAAGAGCAGGGCATGTGGCGCGAGTCTGGTCATGAGCCAAGCTTTACCGATACACTTTCGCTTGATCTTGGGGATGTAGAACCGTCTCTGGCCGGACCGAAACGTCCGCAGGATCGTATCCTTCTTTCTAAGGCGGCTGAAGAGTTTTCAAAACTGGATCTGAGCGGCAAGTCCATTTCGGTAGACGGTGAAGATTATGAACTGACAGATGGTCATGTGACGATTGCAGCAATTACATCCTGTACGAATACGTCCAATCCATCTGTCATGGTGGCCGCAGGACTTGTTGCACGAAATGCACGGGCCAAAGGTCTGAATGTGAAGCCCTGGGTGAAGACGTCTTTAGCGCCGGGCTCTCAGGTCGTTACCGATTATCTTGAAAAAGCAGATTTGCAGGATGACCTGGATGCGCTTGGTTTTAACCTTGTCGGTTATGGATGTACAACCTGTATCGGAAATTCCGGTCCGTTGCCGGGACCGATTGCAAAAGCAATTGAAGAAGGTGATTTAACAGTTTCCGGCGTTCTGTCCGGAAACCGGAATTTTGAAGGCCGGATTAGCCCGCATGTCAAAGCCAATTATCTGGCCTCTCCACCGTTAGTCGTAGCTTATGCGATTGCAGGTTCAATGAAAGTTGACCTATACAACGATCCGATTGGTCAGGATCAGGACGGTAATGATGTCTTTTTGAAAGATATCTGGCCGAGCAACGAGGAAATTCAAAAAACAGTCGAATCCTGCCTGACGCGTGAGATGTTTGAAACACGCTATGCGAACGTCTTTGACGGAACGTCTGAATGGCAGGCTATTGCCGGTGATGCGTCTGGTGAAACATATGGCTGGCAAAGCTCTTCGACCTATGTTCAAAACCCGCCTTACTTTAGCGGCATGGGTCATGAGGTTGGCGAGGTTAAAGATATTAAAGGCGCGCATGCTCTCGCGCTGCTTGGTGATAGTGTGACCACTGACCATATCTCTCCAGCCGGTGCGATTAAAAAAGACAGCCCGGCAGGAAAGTATCTTCTGGATAACGGAGTTGATGTTGTTAACTTTAACTCTTACGGCTCTCGCCGCGGAAACCACGAAGTGATGATGCGCGGAACTTTTGCCAATATCCGGATTAAAAATCTGATGCTGGATGGAAAAGAGGGCGGTTATACGGTCCATGTACCGAGCGGTGAAGAAATGCCGATTTACGACGCCTCGATGAAGTACCAGGCCGAAGGAACGCCACTTATCGTTATCGGCGGAAAAGAATACGGCACGGGTTCTTCCCGCGACTGGGCAGCCAAAGGAACAAACCTTTTGGGTGTGAAAGCGGTTATCGCTGAGAGCTTTGAGCGGATCCACCGTTCTAACCTTGTCGGGATGGGTGTTTTGCCATTGGTCTTTAAAGATGGGGTCAGCCGTGAAAGCCTTGGACTGACTGGTGAGGAAACATTCGATTTAACCGGAGTTGAAGCAGGAATGAAACCGCATCAGGATGTAACCCTGACAATCCACCGTAAGGATGGATCAAGTGAGGAAGTTACTTTGATGAGCCGGATTGATACGCTTGATGAGATTGATTACTTCAAGAATGGCGGGATTTTGCATTACGTTCTGCGCAGCCTGGCCGCCTAGAGCGTAATTTCCTTGTCGTCATCGCCTGACTGGACTTTTTCCTCGAACTGGGGCTTGAGGATTTTAGATGCGAATTTTTCCGAGTCATCAATAATCCCGGAAAAAGTCGGGCGTTCAGGCCGGTAATTCACATCATATTTCATCTCAAACTGGCTGATGGCTGTATTGAGGCTGCCAAGGCGGCGTGTTGATTTTTGCCATTTCCGGTATTCATCCGAATAATCTTCAAGCAGGCCAAGCTCATGTTTTTTATTCGACATGCCGACAAAGAAGGCCAACTGAACGCCTTCTAAAAAGGCTGCGGAGACGCTCATAATGGTTGGAACGCGCACAGGCTCTTTATGCCTGGGGTGAACTTTAACGGTATAATTAAATGTTGTCGTGCGGTTTGCGCCGCGGATAATCAGGCCGCACTTGGCTTCTTCTTCGGTTATTTTCAGGATCAGGGCGATATTCGCATCATGTTCGATTTTCATGCTTTTACCGGCCTGTTTAAAAGCCTTTTCGGCAAAGATCACGGAGTCTTCGTAATCTCCCTTTTCCTTTGCATCGCATTTTTCAATGATGTCCAGAAACGGGTGATGTTCGCCATGAGAGAAAACAGGTTTTCCTTTATAATAGATACAGCACCAGATCTCCTGGTTCCAGTCACGCTCAAATCCTTTAATAACATCCAGCCAAAGATGGTCCCATCTGAATTCCTGCGCCCTCGCAATGAGAGATCCGCGTTCTATAAATTCTTTATAGATAGCCGCACTTAAGCGTACGCAGCTATGCATATTTTGTGTGCGGACGACATAAGTTTCACTTTCATTCTTATAAGAGAGCGGCAGGACAATCCGGTTACTGAGTGCGATAATAGGAGGTTCATCACTAAGGTCTCCGGCGAGATCCCGCAGAATAAATTTTTCACGCATCAAAGAAGCTTGGAAAGGCTGGCTCATAAAAGCCATCGTAACATAGCCTCATCAGGGTTCAACCTCAGATAAGTTTGAGAATTAGCCAAGGCGGGGGGCGAATTGACGGCTCAATTCCATCGCCGCACGTCTTGTATAGAACATATTGTCGTTTTGGGCTGAAATTGCAGTTGGCTCGGAAGGATCGGCACTGGCTGAAAGCACACCCACTTCGCAACCATTTGTCCGGTTTTGACGCGCCAGTGTCCGATCCTTGTAAATTTCCGAAGCCGGATCAGCGACGTCCCAGGCCTGTGCAGCAGCATCAAATGTGGAGGAAAGCGCGCTTAAACCACCAAAAAGACAATCCGCCATAACGGCGCTTGTCACCTGATCGTTCTGCTGCTCATAGTCTGCTATTGCTGTAATTGCCATGAAACGTCCCCTATTCTTTTAGAGTAGGGGAGAAGGCTTAAACGCCTTTTAATTATCCATAAAATCCGAATTAATTTATGGTAATTATTTGTTTTTATTTGATTTTTTTACTTTCGGGTCAACTCGGTAAGCATCACGTGGTGGCGGTAAAGAGGTCATTCCGCCAAGAGCATAGGTTTGCTCACGCAGGTAATCACAAAGAGCTTGCCTGTCTTTGATGTGGGATAAATTTTCGTGGGGGATCTGAGCGCCGATTTTGATCTTAATGCGTGAACCGATTTTATCGGCAACTTCCTTAAAGAAAAGCGCCAGCCGTAAGGTCGGCGAAATCAGGCTGGCAAACTGGAAGAGCCGGCTGTTCTGGCCATGAAAGAATAGGGGTACAACATTTGCGCTGCTTCCATGTATTAATCGTGCGATGAAAGGCTGCCAGGCTGTATCCTGTGCGACCTTGTCTTTCCATGTTGGGATGGTTGAAACGCCGCCGGCCGGAAAGACAACAATACAGCCGCCGCTTTTCAGGATATCTCTGGCTTTACGGCGTGTCTCAAGATTGGTGTGCAGCGCTTCTTCAGTCTGCGTAAAATCAACCGGCAGCAGGTCATCTTTGGCTTCCGGCGCGCGGCAGAGAACAGAGTTTGTCAAAACCTTGAAATCATCCCGGACCCGCTTCATGAGCTGGGTAATAATCAGCCCGTCCAGGACACCGTACGGGTGGTTTGCCACAACAACAAGCGGCCCGGTTTGCGGCATGGAAAGCAAAGCCTGTTCATCATATTCAACATTGAGACCAAGCTTTTTGACAGCGGCATCCCAAAAATCGTCCCTGGTGAGCGGGTCTTCAAGGGTGTAGTCATGATAAAGTTTCCAGATCTTAAGCTGTCCGGTGAAGGTCTCTATTGTCCGGATGAAGAAAGATTGCAGGGGATTATGGTCCTCAGAGGCATATGTAAAACTCCGGTGAGTTAAAGGCTGTGCTGTGCTTTCAGACATTATCCAGTTTTTTCAATACTCTAAGTTTTTTCCTGCTCTTTTTATGCCACGATTCTCGTGGAAATGTCAGCCCTTAGAAAATTTGGCGTTCGTCAATTTTTCCTTTAAACTTTAGCGGTAATATGAAATAACACGGCGCTTGCTTTTTGCGGCGCAAAAAACAAAGGGTGCGCAGGGCAGGGCTCTGCAGTAACGAGGGATTTATAATGGAAGTTTGGATTCTGTACGGCGACGATATTGAATCAACAGCTGATCTGGCCCATGAGGTCAGACGCTTTTTGTCCGAAGGGGACCGGCTTGGTCATACGGTTAAGGTTTACAGACCAGAGCTTTTTGACCTTCTGGTGACGGACGAAGTGCGGGATACGATTATGATTAAGGGAGAGGATGTGCCCCTTCCTGATGTTGTTTATCCTTATTTCAATCATAATGATCACGGTTACTTTTCGCTCGCTGTTGTACGTCAGCTCGAGCGGATGGGCGTGATTGTCTATAACAGCGCGGCGACGATTGAAACGGTCCGCGATAAACTTCATACACACCAGATCATTGCTGAAGCCGGTTTGCCAAGTCCGGCAACCATGCTGGCAAAATTTCCTGTCGATATTGACCTGATTGAAAAAACCCTTGGTTTTCCGCTGATTGTAAAAACACTGAACGGCGCGCTCGGAATTGGTGTGTTCTTAATTGAAAATAAGAAAGCCTTTCAGGATCTTCTTGAGTTGATTGGAGAAACCAATCCGAACTTACAGCTTATTTTCCAAAAATTTGTTGCGGCAAGTAAGGGTCGTGATCTGAGATTATTTACAGTTGAGGATCAGGTTGTTGCAGCAATGGAACGTCAGGCCAAGGAAGGCGATTTCAAAGCCAACTATAGTTCAGGCGGGTCTGTTCATTTCTTCGAACCTGATGAAGAAGCCAAGGAGATTGCTCTTAAAACAGTGCGGATGCTGGATATCCAGATTGGCGGGGTTGATCTTCTGTTCACTGATGATGGCGGCTATACAATCTGTGAGGCTAATACATTCCCCGGTTTTAAGGGGCTTGAACGGGCGTCAGGCGTGAATGTGCCTGAGAAGATCTTTGAATCAATGGAGCGCCGTGTGGCGGAAAAGCGTAAACAAAAGCAGATTGAAATTTCAAAGCAGATCAAAGAAGAGCAGGAGCAGGGAAGCGAAGCTGTCACTGATCCTGTAAATTCAAACGATACGCCGGATGATCCCCAGACTGCGTCTGCAGAATAAATTTAATTCGTAGCCTGAAATGTTTTTGGTGCCGGGTCAATTTCGACCAAGCGGCGCTGGCGGATTTCAAGAACAGCCAGACCGCGCTCGACAATCCCGTTTTTGCCAAAACGGAAAATCCCGTCAATACCGGCAAACCCGTTTGAATTTGTAATGGAGGTTGTATCATAAGCAGGCATACCTTTTGAAGATAACCCCATCCGGTTTAAAACAATCGCCAAAGCTGCGGCGTCATAGGCCAGTGTTGCCAGTCTTGGCGGCGCCGCGCCGTAAGTTGTTTGATATTTTTGTTCAAAGCCTGCGCGGCTTTTCGGAGAAGGTGCAGCAAACCACGCGCCCTGCATATGCGGCAGGCCTGCAATGCGCGGATCATCCCAAAGGCCTGAACCTAGTTTGCGGACTTTGTTATGTGCGGCTCCATAATAACTCAGGGCGCCGCCGATAGCGTCAGCCTGCTGTCCACCAACCGGCATAAAGACGGCTTGCCATGGCAGAGGGGCAGATGGGTCTCGTCCGCGTTGTTCGAAGCTCGTGAAATCTTTTAAAAGCGGCGTCAGGTTCCGCTCGGCGGCATTGAAACGAAAACGCTGTGTGACATTGATGCCGTTTTGACGCGCGGCGGTTTCAAAGCTGGAAACGGCAATATTGCCATACTGGTCTTTAGGTGCGATTAGGCCGGCAGTTTGAATTCCTTTTGAGGCAGCATATTTGGCAATCCGGTCAATTTGTGAAAAGGGCATGAATCCCATCAGGAAGGTATTGCCGCCGGCCAGTTTCCAGTCGGTTGAAAAAGCAATGAGATTAACGTTCCGGGAGG
>JANQIB010000097.1 GCA_028282385.1 Alphaproteobacteria bacterium | reverse complement strand
GAAAATGAAATCGTCTTTACGCGCAATACGACGGAGGCTATTAACCTGGTCGCCCAAAGCTGGGGCCGGACATTCTTAAAAGAAGGCGATGAAATCATCCTGACTGAGATGGAACACCACGCCAATATCGTGCCGTGGCAGCTTTTGCGGGATCAAATCGGGATCATTATCAAAACCGTTCCGGTGTTGGAAGATGGTACGCTTGATCTTGAGGCTTATAAAAACCTGCTGAGTGATAAAACACGGCTCGTCTCGTTTGTTCATATTTCAAATGCGCTTGGCACGGTTAATCCGGCGGCGCAGATCATTAAAACGGCCAAAGATTATAACAGCGCTATCATCACCCTGGTCGATGGCTCTCAAAGCGCGGTACATGGCACGGTTAATGTACAGGATCTCGGCTGTGATTTTTTTGTGTGCACGGGGCATAAGCTTTACGGGCCAAACGGGATTGGTGTGCTCTGGGGCCGCTGCGATCTTTTGGATTCCATGCCGCCTTATCAGGGGGGCGGGGATATGATTGAAACCGTGACCTTCGAGCGCACAAGCTATAAAGCGCCGCCCGCGCGTTTTGAAGCCGGCACACCGGCAATTACCGAAGTTATCGGTCTTGGCGCGGCGATTGATTACCTGCAGGGGGTCGGCATGGACAAGGTCGCGACCCATGAAAAAAACCTTCTTGATGAAGCCATGACCAAACTTGCGGCGATTGACGGTTTAAATTTTTATGGGAGCGCACAGGAAAAAGCCGGGATCATTTCCTTTACGGCGGACTGGGCGCATCCATCTGACATTTCAATGATCCTCGATCAGTGCAATGTTTATGTCCGCGCCGGTCATCATTGCTGTATGCCGCTGATGCAGCGTTTTGGGATCGAGGGAACAATTCGTGCCTCGCTTGGTCTTTATTCAAACAGCGCGGATGTAGACGCGCTTATCGCAGGCCTGACAAAAGCAAAAGGAATGCTGGGTTAGACATGGAACATATTGCTGATAAAGAAATGGCTAAAAACGCGCTTGGCGGGGAAGAGGAATATGATGCCCTGGCTGAGCCGGGCAATATTGAACTTGCCGATCATCCGAAGGTTCCGCTGATTAAGGCGGCGCTGCGCGAAGTGTATGACCCGGAAATCCCCGTCAATATTTATGAGCTGGGTTTGATTTATAAAATCATGGCCGAAGATAATGAGAAGGGTGAAACCGATATCTATGTTGAAATGACCTTAACTTCTCCGGCCTGCCCGGTGGCGCAGGAAATGCCCGGGTGGGTGCAGGGGGCAATCTTCGCTTTGGAAGGGATCGGGGATGTCGATGTTGATATTATCTGGGATCCGCCGTGGGATCCGTCCATGATGGCTGAAACGGCCAAGTTACAACTGAATATGTTTACGTGAGGCAAAGCAGATGAGCGAACAGACACCGCCTATTACAATTACCGATAAAGCCGCGCAGGCGATTAAGGATAAGACGGCCCTGAAAGAGGGTGCGCTTGGCCTACGTCTACAGATTAAAAGCACCGGTTGCTCTGGAAATTCCTACCAGATGGAGCATGCAATGGAAGAAGATCCGGGTGCGGATGACAAGCTCGAGGTCGATGGCGCCGTGCTCTATATCTCAAAAGGCCAGAGCTGGATGATATTCGGCACGACAATTGACTATGAAGAAGGGGAAATGGACTCCGGCTTTGTCTTTGATAATCCCAACGAGGCCGGCCGCTGCGGCTGCGGGGAAAGTTTTTCGGTTTAATATTCCCCTCCCATGGGGAGTGGGCAACGAGGCTTCGCGGCTTTGCCGCGATATGGCCGAGTGGGTGAGGGGTTATAATCTTCCCTTTCTTCACAGATTTTACCCCCTCACCCAGCTTTGTCTAAACTCAGCCTTTCGGCTTCTTTAAGACGGCGCAACCCTCTCCCCATGGGAGAGGGAAGAGTTCACGCAAAACAAAAGGGCCTCTGAAGAGGCCCTGTGTCAGGTTTATAGGTTGTAGCCTTAAACGCGTGGCGCAGGCTTATGTCCAGGTGCAGCTCTCACTGCTCCGCCTGTGGGTCTAGCCTTCAATCCAGCATAACGTTGTTGAGCTGGGCCAGCCACTGCAAACGGAGATGATTTTCCGTTAAATGGTCTGTTAACTGCACCTACAAAAGAATTTCTCATAATATACTAACTCCCTCTCTGTATAGCTTCATATGCTTCCGCATATTTCATATAAAGCTCTTCGTCGGATGCTCCTTCGATGTATGCTTTATAGACACTATTAAGCCCTAATTTCGGTAATGTGTCAAGTAAATTAGAAAAATATGAAGAATTGGTTAATTCTTTCACAAATTTGCAAATATGGACAATTGTATCGAGGTTTCTGGCGTGCATAAAGGAAGCATAGCCAATAACATCTTTCATGGGGTCAGGCGCTTTTTCGCCCTGATATTCCAGATCGGCTTCTCTTAGTGATTTAACATAACCCATAACAAGCTTTGGGGTGGCTTCCTGTTTACTGCCGGGAACTTGCAGAAAAATGATATTCATATCAGGGGCATAGCCTGATTCTCCGCTGCCCTTAATAACATTAACCGGAATTTTGAAATGGTCCTGAACGTTAACCAGAGCCCGGCCTGTTTCGGATTCTGCTAGAATTTCACGCGCTTCTTCCAAAATCTTCTCACCATAAGGATGCCCGTAGGCGATTTGGTTTGCCTTGGTGCCTTTTTCGCCGAATGCGCTGCCGAGATGTCCGTCTTCTGTCATGTGTCGTCCCTGGTATCCTTTATACCATAATATTGTCGGTTTCGGGGGAATTTTGCATGTTTGACATGCTCATTTTGCGTTCCAGCATTTTCACGCGGCCCTTCATCCCCACGCGCAGCGTAGCATGTACCACCACGCCGTCAATATAAAGGTCTGCTTTGACTGTAAAACTCTCATCTTCATTGCGCTCCGCGCGGGGCGGTTTAAAATTCCGCATCACCGCGTCATAGGCGCCGATATCCAGCGAATCCAGCAGCGGCATGTCATGCGGATTACGGATCATCGTAATGTCTCCGTCTTCCGGATCACTCACGTGACCGAAGTAAAATTCGAGATAATCCAGCACATGCACTTCGTTCAAATGGAGCACGGCCTTGTCATTGACGGCATAGATCGGGTCGTTGGTGCCGTCGAGATACTGGAAAAACTGCCCGTCGCCCAGATACTCAAAGGTAAAAGAGGGCAGGGAGGCAAAGTTTGTAACTTTGTAGGCATACACGCCTTCATAGAACGGCAGCCATGCGCGTTCCACCTGGCAGGAGGCGAGCGACATCATGCCCGGATCGGACTCCGACTTTACATTTTCGATCACTTCGATCGTGCTGTCACGGTCAAGCGGCTGCCATTGAATCATCTCGCGTGATCCTCCAAAGCTTTTATCATACAGATATTTAACGGTTTTTGCAGCAAAAAGGAAATCAGGGAAAAATCAGGCAGCCCGGCCCATATTCTCAAGCGTTTCCTGCAGCGCTGCCGTGATGCAGCTTGCATCGGCGCCGTCTTCATGCGGCAGGGTGGACAGCGCCTGGCGCCAGCGCTTGGCGCCGCGTTGCCCGGAGAACAGCCCGGTCATATGACGTGTGATGGATTTGACCGGCGTATCAAGTTCCTTTGCCATCCGCGCGGCATACTCCGTCATGGTTTCAATCACCTCAATCTCATTTGGCAGGTTTTGAGTGCCAAAGAAGGTTTCCTCGATCTCCCGCAGGATCCAGGGATTCTGGTAGGCTTCACGGCCGATCATCGCCCCGTCCAGTGTTTCAAGATGACTGCAGACATCTTCGCAGGTTTTGACTTCACCATTCACGATAATCGTCAGATGCGGGTAGCGCGCTTTGATGTCATTGACGAGATCATAGCGGATCGGTGGAACTTTGCGGTTTTCCTTGGGGGACAGGCCCTGCAGGATCGCTTTCCGGGCATGGATAATAAAGGTCCGGCAGCCTGAATCGGCCAGTGTTTTAACAAACCTGTCCAGAAACGGCCCGTCATCGACGTCATCAATCCCGATCCGGCATTTGACCGTCACCGGCACGGAAATGGCCCCGGCCATAGCTTCCACGCATTTACCCACGAGCGGCGGTTCAGCCATCAGGCAGGCGCCGAAGCTACCTTTTTGCACCCGCTCGGACGGGCAGCCGCAATTGAGGTTTATTTCATCATAGCCAAACGCCGCGCCGATCTTCGCGCTCTCGGCTAAATCCGCCGGATCTGAACCGCCGAGCTGCAGGGCTACCGGGTGCTCGGAAGGATCAAAGCCCAGAAAACGGTCCTTGTCGCCGTTCAGGATCGCGCCGGTCGTGATCATTTCGGTGTAAAGCCGCACGGATGGGGCAATCAGCCGGTGGAAATGCCGGCAATGCCGGTCCGTCCAGTCCATCATGGGGGCAACGGAGATTTGAGGAGTTTTATCAGTCATCGCGCGATCGCTTATAAGTGAGTTCATCCATAAATTCAAGTTCGTTCTTTAAATGTTCCACGTGGAACATTAGACGTAAAACAAATCATTTATTGACATAATATTAAACTAGCGATAAATTCCTTCTCCACACGTATTTAGCAACAATAATAGTAGGGATTTATTATGTCCGCCTTAAAAGATGAAAGAGTAGCCAAGTTTAATGAAATTGCAAAACAAACAGCCAATTCAGATACATTATCTGGTGCTGAAATTATTGCTTTTCGGGAGCTTTTGTACTGGAGCAGCGAGCAAGATTTTTTAAGCTCCAAAGAACAGTTTGCGGTTCCATTTTTAAACAAGCTTATGGCATCTGGCACTACAGGACGCATGCTAATGGTAGAGCTTCTTTCTAGTGGCAAACATACTTCACTTAAGATTTATACTAAAAATTACGGTGAAGTTTTTGTCGAGTGGATGGAGCAATTAACCGATGACCAACGTGCATCTATTTTACTAGGGCAAGGTGACTTAGAAAACGGTATTCCTTACGATGCCACGGAGAAACTTGTTGGATGGATGTCTGGTTTTTCTTCTTATCAACGTTCGGCTATTTTAGCTAAATCTTATAACTGCCGATTTTTAATGAGTGATTGTGATGAACTAGAACAAGTGGTTTCTTGGATAGAGGAAATGAATCCAGAACAAAGAACAAATCTTATGTTATCTGATGATGTTTTAGGATGGCTTTGTCGATTAGGAAAAAGTGAGCAAGCTATTAAATATTTAGAAGAGCTGTCTGAAGAACAAAAATTTCAAGCAATGTCCGATGGCTGTAATACTCAAGGCTTTTGTATTGAGCACAAAGATATGGTTATTGAATGGATGGATAGTTTGGATAATAGCCAAAAGACGTGGGTTTTGGCGTCAGGCGATACTGTAAAAGGATTATTGGAAAACGGATTAAAGGATAAACTCGTTGAATGGATGGATGGCCTTAATGCAGACCAAAGAGCAATCGTATTAAAAGGTCAGTGGCAAGCAGAAACAGTAGAACATTTATGTGATGAAGGACAATTAGTAGATGAAACTGTTCGTTGGATTAATAGCTTAGATTCAGAACAGCGCGCCACTATTTTCTTTGACGATAGTAATGCTATATTTGGGCTTTCGTGTCTTGTTGAACAAGGAAAAAGGCAGTCAGTTAAAGCTTGGATTGACGAGTTACCCTCTGATGTAAGATTGTTGGCTATAGATGGAATGGGAAGCGTTTCTGATGATGACGCTAATTTCCTTAGAGGTGGGCAACGTGCTGAGTTGTTCATTGCTTTGCGCAAAAGGTAAGATAAGCTCCAGCGTGTTTGTGTATATGAATATGTGTAGGTTTAGAAGGAAGAAGAATATTATAATTTATTTTTAGCTAGCCACTATAGAGTTATGAACTTATAGCTTTGCCTATGGTTTGTTTTTCGCTAAATACTTTATATGCACTTTTTACTACTTGCCGTATTATTTCTCATAACGTCTTTTCCGGTTGCTCATGCCCAAACAACGGCGACGGGGGCGTCGGTTTTTGCGGCCAGTGGTCTGCCGATCCCGCGTTTTGTGTCTTTAAGATCGGATAAGGTCTTTGTCCGCACCGGCCCGGCGCTGCGTTACCCGATAAAGTGGGTTTTTAAGAAAGAGGGGTTACCCGTTGAAGTTATTCAGGAATTTGATACCTGGCGGAAGATCCGTGATATTGACGGGGAAGAGGGCTGGATCCACCAGTCTTTGCTCTCAGGCAAGCGAGCCGTCCTGGTGCAGGCGCCTGAGGCTGTGGCCCTTGCCAGGAACCCTGAAGCCGGGGCAGACAAGGTCGCTTTGCTGGAGCCGAGCGTGGTCGCTCAGCTGATCCGCTGTGAGGGGACACTCTGTGAAGTCTCCGCCGGCGGCTATAAAGGCTGGGCGCCAAGAAATCTGCTTTGGGGCATTTACGAGGGCGAAGAATTGCAATAAACTTTTAGAGTGGTGATTCGCCACGTCCTTTGTCTACGAAACCCATTTTTGAAATAGCCCTGATCTCAAATGCTCAGCTTCACACATAAGGCCGAGGTCGCCGTAAGGATTCATGACTCCATGATGCTCATGTGCGCAGACACAGAGCAGGGCTGTGATGTCACCCGCGCGCTTTTGACCTATGCGGGCATGATGGTGGAAACCGCTTTTCTGTTTGATAATGCCGAAGAAGCGCTGGACAGGGCCTATGCCAAGATTGCCGAGATTTTATCCTGCGAACCTTTAGAAGGGCCGGTCCATATGCAGGCCATGCCGCCGGCGACGATGATTGATTTTGATAGTGAGCAGGGCCGGGCGCTCGCGCGTGAGTTTTTTGAAGAATGGGTCGACTGCCCGTTCGAATTTTTTGAAATGCTGAATTTTATTCTCCAGCAGGATTTTATGAGCTGGGAAGCGCAGGGGCAGTCGCGCGCGGAAAGTTTCCGTCTTCTCATCGAAATGACAAACCGGGCCATGGCCTTTGAACTGGCCGCGCAGGAACTGTGCGATGCGATAATTGAAATGCGTATTGGTGCGGGGACATGGACGCTGGCTGACGCGATTGCCGGGCTGGCCGGGATTGCCGGGCGCAAGCTGGCCATGTCACATGATGGAAAGAACCAGTGTTGCTGGTTCCGCGGATCGGATCTTCCTGATCTCCTGGACCAGACGGCCTATGTGATGACGCAGGAAGCGGTGCGGCTGGGGCTGAATTGCGGCACGGACTGGCGTTTTGGCCTGCCGGCCAATGATGCACCAAGCAATCCGCCGACCAATTTAATCCGCGGCGTTGATCCGCTTTGCCGGGGCTTTTTTAATGCGATCGAAATGTTCGAGCCGGATCTGCAGGCTGTGGCCTGTGCAAAAGCGGCCGGGCGGATGCTGGCGGTTGGTGCGGGCGGTAAAAAACCCTCGATCGAACCGGCGATTGCCAAGCCTTTAGCGATGTCAGCGCTCACCGAGAGCTATAAGAGCGTGTGTGTCGGCT
>JANQIB010000066.1 GCA_028282385.1 Alphaproteobacteria bacterium | reverse complement strand
CCAAGATACCGGTAAAGCGGCACATCCAGCTCATCCGCCACTGCTTTGGCCACCGCCATCGACACGCCGAGAAGGGCATTCGCCCCCAGTCTGGGTTTGTTTTCCGTCCCATCCAGCTCAATCATCGTCGCATCAATGTCTGCCTGCAATTCCGGATCGCGGCCCAAAAGCGCTTCGGCGATAATCGTATTCACATTAGCCACCGCATCCTCGACGGATTTACCAAGATAGTTTTTCTGATCACCATCCCGCAGTTCAACCGCTTCATAAGCCCCGGTTGAAGCTCCGGACGGCACCGCCGCGCGGCCCATCGCCCCGCTTTCAAGCACAACATCAACCTCAACCGTTGGATTGCCCCGGCTGTCCAGAATTTGACGTCCTGTGATATCGATAATTGCGCTCATGAAAAACTTTCCTTTTTATTTTTTACCGTTCTCTTTTTTAAACCACAGAGGCACGGAGTCACAGAGAAAATTTATAAAAACTCTGTGTCTCCGTGTCTCTGTGGTAAAAAATTATTTCCGCCTGACGGCGGCCTTATTCGTGTATATCTGTGTTTATTTGTGGTTTTTAAACTTCCTCATCCACATTTTCGCCGCGTAAGGATGGCGCAAGCTGGCTTTCGGGAATTGTTGCCCGGATCGCCAGGATTTTCTGCTGAAGCGTTTCCGGCGTTGCCAGTTCCGCCGCACTGAGGGAAAAGATGCTGTTAAAGGTGGAAGCCGTTGTATTTAAAAATTCTTCATTTAACGCCCGTGCATTGGCTGATAGGCCAATTCCGCTTGTTGTGGTCCGCCCAGCCTCAAGCAGGCTGACAGCACTGCCTTCACCCAATACGTTTGGCGTAGAGGGAGAAACACCCTGTATATTCGCAAGGGTTGCGGCGTTTAAATATCTGGTGGCTCCGGCGACTGTGGTCATAGTTGGGCAATTCCTTTGCTTTGACGCTGCACGGCTATTCTGCCTGCATCTTCACAGTATACCACAAAAAGGATTAAGAAAAGCTGGATTTCTAAGCGGCTGATTTTGTTGTATTATCAAGCCTCTTGAGCGTTTCCAGCAGATTTTCCATGTCTTCCAGCCGAACCATATTCGGTCCGTCGGAAGGCGCATTATCGGGATCCTGATGGGTTTCTACGAAGAGACCGGCCACGCCGACAGCCACAGCCGCGCGGGCCAGAACCGGCACCATTGTCCGGTCGCCGCCGGAAGAACTCCCCTGCCCGCCCGGCTGCTGAACACTATGGGTCGCATCGAAAATAACCGGGTAGCCGGTGCCCGCCATAATCGGCAGGCTACGCATATCAGAAACCAGGGTATTATAGCCAAAACTCGCCCCGCGCTCGGTCAGGAGAATTTTTTCATTGCCGGTCGAAGCGATTTTTTCCGCCACATTTTTCATGTCCCACGGCGCCAGGAACTGGCCTTTTTTAACATTAATCACTGCACCCGTTTCCCCGGCGGCCAGCAGAAGATCCGTCTGACGGCAGAGAAAAGCCGGGATTTGCAACACATCAACAATTTCCGCCACAGGCCCGCATTGCTCTGCCGTATGAATATCCGTCAGGCACGGCACGCCGAATTCTTTTTTAAGATCGGTAAAGACCGGCAAGGCCTGCTCCAGTCCCATACCGCGCTGGCCTTTCAGGCTGGTCCGGTTGGCCTTGTCAAACGAGGTTTTATAAATAAACGGGATCTCCAGTTTTCGGGTCAGCTCAGTGAGCGCGCCACACATCTCAAAGGCGTGATCCCGGCTTTCCATCTGGCACGGCCCGGCAATCAGCGTGAAGGGCTTGTCATTGGCGATCTCTATATTCTGGACGGTAACGGTTTTCATGGAGGTCCTTTTAGCAGGAAGGCTCCAGGGCATAAAGTTTTTCTTGCAAAAATTAGAATCTTTCTATTTATTGTCATAATAGCAAAAATAAAGCATTAAATATGACCCCAGAAGCCAGAAAATTAACAGTTCAAAACCTTAGCGTTATTGACTTCAAATCTGAACACATAACAGCGGAACTGCGCGACTGGAGTAACGCAAAGCATGTATTGGTTGGAGAAAGCTGCGCCAGACAGGTCTTCTATGGCTTTACAGAAGACCTGGCAGATTTTCCTGACCCGACTGAGCGTATTGCACGAAGACGCCATCAATCAGAAGCCTACGAGTTTCTGCTAGAACTGGCCTGTGGTTTTAGAAGCTCGCGTTTTGGGGAAACGCATATCAAAAGCCAGCTACTGAACAGATGGAAAAAATGGGCAAGGACTGCCAGTCCTTCATGGTCGAAGCAGTATGAATCTTTCATAGGCGGACTAAAAAAAGACTCCGGGTTTATTCGAACTAAAATTATGGATGGATTTGCTTCAACAAGTCTGGAAGTTGTTGCAAGAGATTTATCAGGTCAAAAACCTGAGGATAAGGTAACTCTTATAGCAGATATTAATCTGCATGGCACAATTTCGGGCAAGGCAACCAAACTTCTCAGAGCCTGCCAAAACAGGCAAAAAGGCAGCGAACAATTTATATCCATTACAAATCCAAATCCTGAACATCTCGAACAAATTCAAGATTCTGCAGAACGGATGATTCAGAACAATAAATTAGGTCAAAATATATGTTTTTCGAGTTTTTCGGAAGCAGGGCAAATAATTGCTCAATCCGATCAGGTTTATGTAACCATTCCTCAAAGTGCAGAACCTGATGATGAAATAAAAATCAGGCAGGCATGGATAGACCACGCAAAGAAAGGGGCGGTTCTTGTGCACTTAAGCGGCGTGCCAGAGATGGCAATGGAAATTGACGAGCTTTGGAAAAACGCCGCATTAGAAAATTTTATAGGTCCTGACAAAGTTCACGCTACTCAGAAAAAGCGTCAGAATAATAACGGGCTAATATCAAAAAATACGAGACAGGCCTTTAAACTAATTGCCGGAATAAGATCAGAAGAACGGCAGGTTTTTGAAAGCGAACTAAGAGAAAAAGCTCCTGGCATGTTTTCTCATTGTACAGTTAATGCTCAACCCTAAACCAACCGCCCCTGTTCAATCGCGGCCTTGATGAAGGAAGTAAAAAGCGGGTGTGGGTCAAAGGGTTTGGATTTCAGCTCCGGATGATATTGCACCCCGATGAACCAGGGATGGTCATTGCGCTCACAAATTTCCGGCAGGCTGCCATCCGGTGAGGTTCCCGACATAATAAAACCGGATTTTTCAAGCTGATCCTTGTAATTGATATTGACTTCATAGCGGTGACGGTGGCGTTCTGAAATCTCGTTTTCTCCATAAATTTCAGCAACTTTTGAGCCTTTCTTAAGAGCTGCCGGATAAGCACCAAGACGCATTGTCCCGCCCAGATCATCCTCATTGCCACGCTTTTCCTTCGCATTTCCCTTGGTCCATTCGGTCATCAGGCCGATCAGGTGGGTCCCGGATTGATCCTCAAACTCGGTCGAGGTGGCATCTTCAATCCCGGCTGTATGGCGCGCGGCCTCGAGCACAGCCATCTGCAGCCCGTAGCAAATCCCGAAATACGGGATTTTCTTTTCGCGTGCGAATTTCGCCGCCTTGATCTTGCCTTCCGCGCCGCGCTCGCCAAAGCCGCCAGGCACCAGGATCCCATTGACGCCGGACAGGGCATGAACGATTTCATCGTCACTGCCCTGATCAAACAAGGTGGATTCCACGAATTTGATTTTGACCTTATGGTTATTGGCAATCCCGCCATGGGTCAGCGCTTCGTTGAGAGATTTATAGCTGTCCGTCAGGTTGGTGTATTTTCCAACCACGGCAATTGTCACCTCGCCTTCCGGGTTTTTGACCCGGCGGATAATCTCTTCCCATTTGGACAGATCTGGCGCTTTTCCTTCTTCAATCCCGAACGCATCAAGCACCTGCGCATCCAGCCCCTCTTTATGATAAGTCAGCGGCACTTCGTAGATAGACGATGCATCAAGCGCCGGAATGACCTTCTCTTCATCAATGTTACAAAAGAGCGCGATCTTCCGCAGTTCGTCTTTTTCAATCTCCCGGTCGGCCCGGCAGAGCAGGATGCGCGGACGGATCCCTACGCTCATCAGTTCCTTGACCGAATGCTGGGTCGGTTTGGTTTTGAGCTCCCCGGCGG
>JANQIB010000042.1 GCA_028282385.1 Alphaproteobacteria bacterium | reverse complement strand
TGACATTGTAGTGTGGCATCACCCGCTCCGCTCCATAATAGGTGAGCGTCAGCAGACTACCGCCCTCATTCATCATTTTCGCCGCGCGCTGCGCGACAGCCGTAAACGAATAAACCGAGATATCCATGGTCTTGAGGAAATTATCGCGGGTCGTATCGAGATAGAGCCCGTCCAGTTCGCTTTTGTCGGAAAAAGCAATGGCGTGCACGACAAAATCCAGCCCGCCCCATTCGGCTTCAATGGCGGAAAAGGCCTTATCAATACTGTCCGGGTCAGTAACGTCGCATTCAGCAACAATGTTGCTATTAACACTTTCGGCCAGTGGCTGAACCCGCTTTTTCAGCGCTTCACCCTGATAGGTAAAAGCCAGCTGCGCGCCTGCTTCATGGGCAGCCTGCGATATTCCCCAGGCGATGGAACGGTCGTTAGCGACCCCCATAATCAAGCCCTTCTTGCCTTCAAGCCAGTTCTTGCCTGTCATTGCCATATTTTCCTTATTCGCGTTATGTGTAAAAGATACCGTATCCTACACATTTTAAAACCTCCGTCCAGTCCCAAGATATTGCGGTTTGTAACAAGTAAACAGGCCTTTTCTTTAGCTTTCATTAACCTGAATCACATAGACTGTAGGAGGTGAGAGAGAGGGGCATTTCGCCCTGCCTATATCTAATTCTAAGGACGGACCGGTATATCGATGCAAAATCCGCGCGAACAGGTCGAACAAGCCTGCAACCTGATTTCCCGTCAGGTGCAGGAAATTTATCCTGAAATGACCCTGCACTTTGTCGTGCATGGCAGTGGCCAGTTGCGCGAGCGCATTACCCTCAGCGAACATGAAGTCATTCGCCATCAGGCCGGGGAAACCGCCCGCACGATCCTGCAAAAAGTCGCCAAATCCGAAATCTCTTCTTTCCTTGGCATGGCCGTTGCGCAGGAAAAAACCCTGATGGGTCTCAGCACCAAAGACCACATCATGGCGCTCTTCACTGTAAATGCAGAAAATTATAGCGATCTGCGCGAAACACGTGCCAATCTTTACCACCTTGTCTGGCATGCGCTTGACCTGATGGATATTCGTAAAAAGGCCGGTTACAAACGCAAATTCAAAAGCGGGCCAATGATTCCAAAACGCTCACCAATGAATTTGGCACGCGCCAACCTTCAGGCTGATGTTTTTGCCGCCGTTATGTGTGGCCTGAACGGAGATGCTGAAACATTAAATTACGTGGCCTCCTTACGCGGGAAACATGCTCTCACCAATCTGCCTGAACAACGCGCAGAAGATTACCCGTTTATCATCGCTTTGGAAGCCTGCCAGTTCGCCTATTCCGAGTTGGAGCGCAACAAGATTCCGCGTTCGCGGTATCTGGACATTGCACGCCAGATGGCAACCGAAGTCGGCCTGACCTTTGATGAAGCCAGTGTCCAACAATGGTGGGCCTTTTCCGAACCCTCGCAGGATATGGCCTGGCGGGGTCATAAAGCCGACGAGATCCTCGGCGCAGCCGTTTATACCAGTGAAGATCCGTATGTCCGCGCCACCGGTTATCTGGTCTCTGAAGTGACGGGGATTGAACCGTCCCGTCCGAAAGAAGGAGATGCTTACTATAACGCCTTTGCTAATCAGGAACGCAACCGCAAGCTTCACAGCGAACAAATGGATAATGCTTTTGAAGAGGCCATTACACTCGGTCTGGAAGAAGAAAGTGCCCGCCCGATTTTGGATGCCGCAAATGAACAAAACGAACAGCTTACCGAAGGAAAGATTATCGGTTGGTGTGCCAGCGCCCTGCAATCAGCCGCAAAGGCTTTTGAAGCCGCTATTGATGAAGGCGCCTCCCCGGTCGATGCAGCGCGGGTTCAGTTTGATGATCAGAAAATGAGCATCTCCTGGGATGCGATTAAGGATCTGGGCGATTCGATTGTTGAACAGCGCCGTCAGGGCGTAGCGCTCACACTCGGTCATATTGCCGAAATCTGTAATGAGAACCCGGCTTTTGCGCCCGTCTTCGGCGCTTTGAAAGTCACCATGAATGATCCTCATTTTGTTCAAAAATTACAGGCGTCCAATGATCTGGCCTTCACGCCAAAACCCGGCGCGCCGGAAGTCAAAGGCCCTGCCCCAAAAGAGCCGGAACCGAATGCACCGGCTCCGAAAGGGCCTGAACTGGACGCTGCGCCTGATGTTGGACCACGTGGCCCCTCTCTTGGCAGCAATCGCGCCGCGCACCTGCTCAAACAGCGTCAGGCGATGCAGAAGCAGGCGGAAGATCGCGGAGACAATAAAAATTCAGAGGAATAAAAAGCAGGGAGAAGCAAGTAGGGAGTAAGGAGGTTTTACTTATCTCTCCCTACTCCTGACTCCCTACTCCAAACTAACTCACGATTTGCCAGGAGCCATCAGGTTGCTGACAAGCAACGCCGTAACCGGTTTCCTGCTGACCGCCAACATAAATCGTTTGCTGGTACTCACGGCAATACCGGCCAGCTGTATCATTCCCGTCACGCACCGGGGTCACGCTGCCGGAGTTGCCACTTTCCGGATTATTCCAGGTAATCGCTTCACCGATCGGCGCGCTATGTGCCTGGTGATTTGCCTGCTGGGCATATGCCATGTCCGCTTTATCGAGGGAACGGCCAACTTCACTTCCAACAAGAACACCAAGCAGCGTTCCTATTCCTGTGGCCCAAAGACGTCCGGACCCGCTACCGACTTGTGATCCGAGTACGCCGCCAATTATAGCGCCACTGGCCGTACCGATTTTCTCTTTATCGCCCGCACGATTAAAACTCTCACAGCCGCTAAGCGTTAAGCCTGCAGCAACCGCAGCCGTTAATACCATTATTTTTATCTTCATAACTGTGCCTTTCTGTAATACTTGCACTTTCATCAGGTTCAAATAGAGTAGGCACTAAATTAGACAAGATTAGGGCTTTTACAAGGGACGAAAACCATAATATGACCACAAACCTGAATGATCTGCCGGCTGATCCGCTGGATCTTTTTAAAGACTGGCTGGCTGAAGCGGAGGAAAAAGAACAAAGTTATGCCAATGCGATGATCCTGGCCACCAGCGGTCAAAATAGCCGCCCGGCGGCGCGCGCAGTTCTTTTGAAAGAGTATGACGAGCGCGGCTTTGTCTTTTATACCAACAGCCAAAGCAACAAAGGCGAAGAGCTGAAAGAAAACCCGCAAGCAGAATTACTGTTTTATTGGAAATCAACCGAGAAACAGGTGCGTATTTCAGGCACAGTTGAAATGGTCAGCGGTGAAGAAGCGGACGCCTATTTCGCCACACGCGCCCGGAATAGCCAGATCGGCGCCTGGGCCTCTCAGCAATCCCGGGAAATGAATGGCCGGGGAGCATTTGATAATAGTTTTGAAGAGATAAAAGAAAAATATGAAGGGCAGGATGTCCCCCGCCCGCCGCATTGGACCGGCTACCGCGTTACCCCTGATCATATTGAATTCTGGACAGAGGTTGAATTCCGCCTGCACCACCGCTATCTCTATGAACGCGCCGGCGAGAGCTGGACAAAGAAAATGTTGTACCCATAAGGTCAAAAATGAGTAACGCACAAGAAAAACCCCAGGACGAAAAGATGCAATCCTTTGACACCGATGTTGCGCGCCTGCTCGATATTGTTGCCAATGCGCTTTATACGAATCGTGATGTGTTTTTGCGCGAACTGATCTCCAATGCCGCAGATGCCTGCGACCGACTGCGCTATGAATCCTTGCAAAAACCGGATCTACTTGGCGATCACCCGGACCTCAACATCCGTATTCTAAAAGATACAGAAACCCGTACCGTCACCATCCAGGATAGCGGGATTGGGATGGATGAAAACGAGCTGCAAGACAATCTTGGAACCATCGCCCGCTCCGGTACAGCTAAAATCATGGAAGCCGTCAAAGATCAGGGAGAGAACAAGGACCTGAACCTTATCGGCCAGTTTGGAGTCGGGTTTTATTCTTCTTTTATGATCGCCGATAAGGTCGAGGTGATTTCCCGCAAAGCCGGCAGCGATAAAATTTTCCACTGGTCCTCCGATGGACGGACAGGTTTCGCACTACGCGAAGCGACAGCCGATGAACGTGCCCTTCTTTTACCGGCTGCGCGCGGCACACGCATTACAGTTCATGTTAAAAATGATGCCTCCGATTACCTGCTCGAAGATAAGCTGAAACAGATTATTCTAAAATATTCTGATCATATTGACGTACCGGTTTTTGTCGGTGAAAAAGCTGACGAAGAAAAACCAGTCAATGCGGCCAGCGCACTCTGGACACGCTCAAAATCGGATATCACAGAAGATCAATATCTCGAATTCTATGCCCATATCGGACATGTCTTTGACCAGCCGCTCAAAACCGTTCACTGGCGCGCCGAAGGTAAGATTGAATATACCGGCCTGCTCTTTATCCCGACCCTGCGCCCGTGGGATCTGTATGATCCGGAACGCAAACACGGCGTTCGCCTATATGTGAAACGCGTTTTTATTACCGACTCGCTTGATGGACTGATCTATCCGTGGATGCGGTTTTTAAAAGGCGTCATCGACAGCGAAGACCTGCCCCTGAATATCAGCCGTGAAATGCTTCAGCACAACCCGGTTGTCGATAAAATCCGCCGCGGCGTGACCAAAAAAGTTCTCTCCGAACTTTACACCCTGTCCCAAAATGATGCGCCGGCTTTTGACAGTTTCTGGTACCAGTTCGGCGCAGTCTTAAAAGAAGGCCTTTATGATGCCGCTGAGCACCGTGAAGATCTTTTCAAAGTCTGTCGTTTCTTCTCTACCCATGAAGATAACGTCATCACCTCACTTGAAGATTACATCTCCCGTATGAAAGACGGCCAGGAGGAAATTTATTACATGAGCGGTGAAAATGTTGACAGCATGCGGAGCTCCCCCCAGATCGAAGGCTTTAAAGCCCGCGGCCTTGAGGTGCTCTTTATGACCGATACGGTTGACAGTTTCTGGCTGCAAAATGTCATGGATTA
>JANQIB010000038.1 GCA_028282385.1 Alphaproteobacteria bacterium | reverse complement strand
AATGTAGACTTAGTCCACTTTTTCTTCTGCATTCTCAATCCTTTACAAAAAATGTGGGTCAACATGAAAAGGTTAATGTGGACTTACATTAACCTTTGCTTTTGCTCAAAACTGAAAAACGAACTGCCTGTCCGCCATAGCCCACAGGGTGGCGGCGGAAACAAAACGCGATTATTGGAAAATGAATCCTGCCATAAAATGACCCAAAACTGTGCCTATCTTTGCGCCTTTCCGGCCTGTCTCTTGACCGGACGAAACCGAGCCCCTACTTTACGCTTCAGACTTTTGAATGAGGATATAATGCGCACATTACTAAGCTTTCTGTTTATTCTGGGTTTAACCACTGCCGTGCCGCTCACAGCGCTGGCAAAAGAGGCGATCCCGCCCGGCGCGCCGGCAAGCTTTGCGGACCTGGCTGAACGCCTGAGCCCGGCCGTCGTGAATGTATCCTCAACCCCCAAACAAGCCGAGCCTGAAGACATGCCCGGCTTTGACATTCCGCAATTCCCGGACGGTTCCCCGTTCCAGGATTTCTTTGACGAATTTTTAGAGCGCCATGGCGGGCGCGGTGAACCGGAAGATTCCCTGCCTCCTGCTTCACTTGGCTCCGGTTTTGTGATTGACGCCGAAAACGGGTATATCGTCACAAATAATCACGTTGTCCGTGATGCACAGGAAGTCCGCGTGACCTTCCATGATGACAGCACGATGGAAGCCGAAGTGATCGGCATGGATGAAAAAACCGATATTGCCGTCCTGAAAGTCGACACGAAGAAAAAACTGACCGAAGTTGAATTCGGCAATAGCGAAAAAATGCGCGTGGGCGACTGGATTTTTGCGATTGGTAACCCGTTCGGCCTTGGCGGTACGGTAACGGCAGGAATTGTTTCCGCCCAGCAGCGTGATATCAATGCCGGGCCGTATGATGACTTCATCCAGACTGATGCGTCGATCAACCGCGGAAATTCCGGTGGACCGATGTTTAATCTGAGCGGTGACGTAATCGGTATTAATACCGCAATCTTTTCGCCCAGCGGCGGATCTGTCGGGATTGGCTTTGCCATTCCCTCCAACCTGGCACAGCCGATTATCCGCCAGTTGATTGAATATGGCCGCACACGGCGCGGCTGGCTGGGCGTTAAAATCCAGACGGTCACCGATGAAATTGCAGAAAGTCTGGAACTGGACAAAGCACGCGGCGCTTTGGTGGCTTCTGTTACTGAAGGCAGTCCGGCGGAAGAAGCCAAACTGAAAGTCGGGGATGTGATTATCGAATTTGACGGGAAAGAGGTCAGCGAAATGCGTGCATTACCGCGCATCGTTGCCGAAACGCCGATTGATAAAAAAGTCACGCTGAAATACTGGCGTGATGGCAAAACCCGCAAAGCCAAAGTCAAAATCGGTGAACTTGAAAAAGCCGAAGAAGAAGGCCTCGTTGATACAGGGGAAAAACAGCCGCCGAAGGATGCTTTAAAAAGTTCTGTCACGATAGACAGCGTCGGCCTGTCTGTTGGCAAGCTTTCAGGCAAGGCGCGTGAAACTTACGGCGTACCCGACGATGTAGAAGGTGTCCTGGTCACAGAAACCGAACGCCGCAGTGAAGCCGCTGAAAAAGGCCTGATGGAAGGTGATGTCATTGTCGAGATCAACCAGACTCCGGTCAGTGATCCGAAAGAGGCCAAGGAGATTGTCGAAGAAGCCGTTGAAGACAAACGCACCTCGATCCTGCTTCTGGTCAACCGGGAAGGCGATGTCCGCTTTGTCGCGCTGCGTCTTGAGGACGAGAAAAAAGACTAGGTGTGTCAGACCTTCAAACCATTCACATCATTGCAGGCCCGACGGCGAGTGGCAAATCCGCCAAAGCTTTAGAAATTGCCGCCAGGGAAAATGGCGTCATTTTAAATGCAGACAGTGTACAGGTTTATGATGGGCTGCCGATCCTGTCTGCCCAGCCATCGGACGATGACAAGAAATCCGCACCACACGATCTTTATGGCACCTACCATCCAAATGAGGATTGCAGCGCCGGAAACTGGCGTGAAGATGTTATCGGTAAGATCAACCAGGTGATTGAAAACGGGCAAACGCCGATTATTTGTGGCGGCTCCGGCCTGTATATCAAAGCGCTGATGGAAGGGTTTTCACCTATCCCTGATATCCCGGATGAGATCCGCCAGCGCGTGATTAAACGTCAGGAAGAACTTGGCAACCCGGCCTTTTATGAAGAACTGAAAAAACGTGATCCGGTGATGGCCGATCGGTTACACCCGTTTCACACAGCGCGGCTGGTGCGCGCTTATGAGGTGATTGAAACAACCGGCAAAAGCCTGGCCGACTTCCAGGATCTGCCCAAAGACGCCCCGCCGACGCACTGGGATTTTTATGTGACGTTGATTATGCCGGAGCGTGCCGCACTTTATGCGCGCTGTAATAAACGGTTTGAACAAATGCTTGAGATGGGCGCGCTGGAAGAAGTTGAAGATTTCACGAATAAAATTGAAAACGGTGAAATTAAAGATAACTCTCTACTCTGCCGTGCACTCGGTTACACACGCCTGCGGGATTACCTGAAAGGCACACTCTCAAAAGAAGACGCGATCGCCCTGTCACAACAGGACACCCGCCAATACGCCAAACGTCAGATGACGTGGTTTCGTAATCAACTCACGGCGGATGAGACTCTTACCTAGTTGTCATTTTTTTCTTGCACTGCGCAAAAGAGTCACGTATCTGTTCTTTTATGAACTCTGTTTTAAATAGTCTCGTGCTTGTCGTGCTCGTGGTGCTCCCGAAAGGGGCGCTGTCGGTCTGACGTGTGAACGTAAACAGATGTCTGATAGTTGCCCCGGCCAAATTGACCGGGGTTTTTTAATGCCTGCAAAACAGGAGGCAGATATGCAGTTTTGTAATAAAGAGCATAATTTTATTGCGTTTTGTGAAATATTCATGCGCAAAGCTTGCATGGCTGAGAATTTTATGTCTATAATGGACATAGAATTTAGTAAAACCTCCGATTTGCAGTCAAAACCGTGCTTGAAAATTCAGGCCGGTTTTGTTTTTTAGGTCCCAGATAAAATGAAAAAGGAAGATAGAATGACAACCGCAACCGCCAAAAGCAAAGCCAAAACAGCAAAACCCAGCCAGAAAAAAATGACCGGCGCTGAAATGGTGATCGAAGCACTCGCCGAACAGGGCGTCGACAGTATCTTCGGTTATCCGGGCGGGGCGGTGCTGCCGATCTATGATGCGATTTTCCAGCAAAAGAAAATCAAGCATTACCTGGTGCGTCACGAACAAGGTGCGGGTCATGCCGCCGAAGGTTATGCGCGTTCCACCGGCAAGGTTGGGGTTTGCCTGGTAACCTCCGGTCCGGGGGCGACAAATGCGGTCACAGCTTTAACGGATGCGATGATGGATTCCATTCCAATGGTTTGCATCAGTGGACAGGTGCCAACCTTCCTGATCGGAACAGATGCCTTCCAGGAAGCTGACACAACCGGGATTACCCGCGCCTGTACAAAGCACAATTACCTGGTCAAAGATGTGAAGGACCTGCCGGCGATTATGCATGAGGCTTTTCATGTGGCTCTATCAGGACGGCCCGGCCCGGTTCTGATCGACCTGCCGAAAGATGTCCAGTTCGCGCAAGGGACATACACCTCTAAAGACGACGTTGTCATGCATACATATAAGCCGCAAACGCAGCCGGATATGGCCAAAATTGAAGATGCGGTTGCCCTGATGGCAAATGCCAAAAAACCGGTTTTCTATACTGGCGGCGGTGTGATTAATGCAGGACCGGAAGCCTCCCGCGCTTTGACCGAATTTGTCCGTAAAACAGGCTTTCCGATCACCTCAACCCTGATGGGACTGGGCGCTTACCCGGCCCATGATGAGCAATGGCTGGGCATGCTCGGTATGCATGGCACGTTTGAAGCCAATTGGGCAATGCATGACTGCGATGTTATGATCTGTATCGGCGCGCGCTTTGACGACCGGGTAACGGGACGTCTGGATGCCTTCTCGCCGAATTCGAAAAAAATTCATATCGATATCGATCCGAGCTCTATCAATAAGAACGTGCATGTTGATCTCGGCATTATTGCCGATGCAGGCAGTGCGATTAACGCTATGGCCAAAATCTGGAACGAGAAAAAATGCCAGGCCGAGGCCAAGGCGATGGTCGAGTGGTGGAAACAAATCAATATCTGGCGTAAAAAGAATTGCCTGGCCTACGCAAATTCCGAGACAATTATCAAACCACAATATGCGCTGGAACGTTTGCGCACTCACCTGGAAAAAGACAAGCGGGAAGCTTTCATTACGACTGAAGTCGGCCAGCACCAGATGTGGGCCGCGCAGTTCCTGCCCTTTAATGCACCAAACCGCTGGATGACATCTGGCGGGCTGGGCACAATGGGGTATGGCCTGCCGGCAGCCATTGGCACACAGGTCGCGCATAAAGACGGGCTGGTGATTGATATTGCCGGGGAAGCGTCGATCCTGATGAATATCCAGGAGATGAGCACGGCTGTCCAATATAACCTGCCGGTTAAAATCTTTATCCTGAACAACCAGTGGATGGGGATGGTCCGCCAGTGGCAAGAACTCCTGCACGGGGAGCGTTATTCAGAAAGTTATACCGACTCCCTGCCCGATTTCGTCAAATTGGCCGAGGCTTACGGCGGAATCGGCCTACGCGCCGAAACTCCGGCAGAGCTGGATGGCGTGATTGAGGAAATGCTTAAAACCGATAAAGTGACCATCGTTGATGTCCGCGTCGACCAGACGGAAAACTGTTTCCCGATGATCCCATCCGGCAAGGCCCATAATGAGATGATCCTCTCACCGGATGCGGACAAGTTCGATAAAACTTTGGTTTAAGATCGGCTCTGGACAAGTATTTGAAATAACATTAGGGTCTGGCCCATGGCAAAAGCAAAGACAAAAGAAGCAACAACAAGCGTTTACGGGGCCGGGCCGAAAAGCCAGGTTATTGAACAACATACGCTGACCATTATGGTCAATAATGAGCCGGGAGTCCTGGCCAAGGTGATTGGCCTGTTTTCCGCCCGCGGCTATAATATTGAAAGCCTGACGGTGGCCGAAACCGATCACGACAAGAATATTTCCCGTATTACGATTGTCGCCAGCGGTACACCCGCCGTTATTGAACAAATTCAACATCAGCTCGAACGGCTTGTCCCGGTTCACAAAGTCACGGACCTGACTGTTGCAGGCGATCATGTCAGCCGGGAACTCGGCCTGTTTAAAGTCTGCGGCACCGGCGAACACCGGATCGAAGCGCTGCGGATTGCCGAAATTTTCGGTGCTAACGTTGTCGACTCCACACTTGAGTCTTTCATTTTTGAACTCACCGGAAAACCGGACAAAATTGATGCGTTTGTTGACTTAATGCGCCCGCTAGGCCTGGTCAATGTCAGCCGTAGTGGAAGCTGCGCCATGATGCGCGGCACGATCGTTTTATAAAAACTGGAGGAAAAAATGTACCGTAACCTATTTCTCTTACCTGTTTGCGCCGGCGCGATTTTATCTCTCAGTGCCTGTATGACTGATGAACAGGTTGATGCCAAACTGTCTAAAGGCTGTGAGGCTGCTGTTAAAATTTTAATTGAACCGAAAGAGATCATCGATCTGAAATCAGTTCGCTACGCCAATGAACTGGAAGCAGACGGCATGCACCGCCATGTCACCCTGACCGTCACGGAACGTGATGGCTGGGCAGAAAATGAAAATGAATATGCCTGCCTGTTTGCCGAGCAATGGGGCGCTTTTAAATCTTCACACATTGCTCAGCTCGTCCGGGTTGAAATTGACGGCCGTCATGTTGGAAAAAAAGACGGAGTCATTACAGGAGAAATGCAGGATTTCATCAAACTAACGGAAACCGTTGATAAAGCGATGGACCAGTAAAATTATTAAAAGAAAAGACGAAAGGAAACCCAATGCCCCGTTCAAATTTAAACCACAAGGAAGCGATAGGAAATATGCGCGTTTATTATGATAGTGATTGTGACGTCAACCTGATTAAAAACAAAAAAGTCGTCGTCATCGGTTACGGCTCGCAAGGTCATGCTCATGCAGCCAACTTACGTGACAGCGGTGCCAAAGAAGTGCGTATTGCCTTACGCCCGGAAAGCTCCACAAACAAAAAAGCCAAAGAGGCCGGCTTTGAAACCATGGATGTGTCTGAGGCCGCAAAATGGGCCGATGCAATGATGATGGCCACGCCGGATGAACTCCAGCGCGATATTTACTATGATCACCTGCATGAGAATATGAAAGAAGGCGCAGCTTTGATGTTTGCGCACGGATTGAATATTCACTTCAACCTGATTGAGCCGCGCAAAGATCTTGATATCCTGATGGTCGCGCCAAAAGGCCCCGGCCACACGGTGCGTGGGGAATACCAAAAAGGCGGCGGCGTGCCGTGCCTGATTGCCGTGCATCAGGATGCCTCCGGGTCTGCACAGGATGTCGGCCTGTCTTATGCCAGTGCGATTGGCGGCGGACGTTCCGGGATCATTGAAACCACCTTTCAGGAGGAATGTGAAACCGACCTGTTCGGTGAACAGGTTGTCCTGTGCGGCGGTCTGTGTGAACTGATCAAGGGCGGCTTTGAAACACTGGTAGAAGCCGGTTACGCGCCTGAAATGGCCTATTTCGAATGTCTGCACGAAGTGAAGCTAATCGTCGATCTGATGTATGAAGGCGGCATGGCGAATATGCGCTATTCGATTTCCAATACGGCTGAATATGGCGATTACAAAACCGGCCCGCGCATTGTCACCGATGAGACAAAAGCCGAGATGAAGCGCGTTCTAGAAGATATTCAAACCGGGCGCTTCACCCGCGACTGGATGGTTGAATGCAAAGCCGGTCAGCCGAGCTTTAAAGCCACGCGCCGCCTGAATGCCGAGCACCAGATCGAGGAAGTCGGCGAAAAACTCCGTGCGATGATGCCCTGGATCGGCAAAAATAAACTTGTCGATAAAGAAAAGAATTAGTGCCGGATCTTTCACAAAATAACATTTCCAAAAACGGCGCGCCAAAAGCGCCGTTTTTTATGCCGCCTGCTATTGCAGGAATCATATTGATGGTTGTTGCAACCGCTTTAATTGTTGGCATGAACGCCTTTGCCAAATCAATTAGTCATGCTTATGACCCGATTGAAACCGTTTTTATACGTAACGGGTTTGCCCTTATCCTTTTGGTGATTTTTTTACTCTCTACCAAAAATTTTGAAGCCTTTAAAACAGGCCGCCCATGGGGGCAATTTGGCCGCGCCTTTGTCGGCACAGTTGGACTGGTTTTTTGTTTCTGGGGCTATAGCCTGATGCCGATGGCAGACATGCAGGCGCTTTTGCTCACGGGCGGGATCATGACCGTTCTTCTCGCCCCCGCTGTACTTGGTGAAAAAATTGGAATCTGGCGCTGGAGCGCTGTTCTTATCGGGTTCATCGGCGCACTTTTTATCATCCGGCCCGGCGGTGAAAGTTTCCTCGGCTGGCCCGCTTTGGTCGGTCTGATCAGTGCTTTTGGAAGTGCAATGATCGGCCTGTTCCTGCGCTCCCTTGGCAAAACAGAAAGCGCTTATACAACTGTCTTTTACTTTATGCTCATCGGTACGCTTTTAACATTACCTTATGTGATCTGGTCGGAGCTGTCTTATCAAAGCGGAACATTGATTGGCATTTTGGGCACAGGATTGTGCGGTGGTATCTCTCTTTTGATTAAGACCCTTGCTTACCGTTATGCTGAAGCCTCGCTTCTGTCCCCTGTCCTCTATACAGGAATTGTCTGGGCGATTTTATTCGGCTGGATCGGGTTTGGCGACTGGCCCGCCCCGGCGGTCTGGGCCGGAAGCATTCTTATCGTCGGAGCAAATTTGGTAATTATCTGGCGCGAACACAAGAAAGAGAAAGATGACAAAAACTCCGCATAAAGATCATCCGTTATTAGGTATGAGTTGTGCCATTGGCGCGTTTTTTATGTTCGCCGTGATGCAAGTCTTTGCCAAACTTTTGAGTGAAACGCACCACGTTGCCGAGATTGCCTTTTACCGCAACCTGATCGGGACCCTGCCCTTTCTGATCTGGATTTTTATGATGGGGCGGCGAGACATTCTGGTCATTAACAGCCAGCCAAAGACGATCTTATTCCGTTCTATTCTCGGCACGATCAGTTTGATTGTCACTTTTGCCGCCTTTGCTTATCTGCCGATGGCAGACACAACAGCCTTCCTGTTTACCTCTTCATTGATGATCCCGGTGCTGGGGATCTTCTTTCTCGGGGAAAAAGTCGGGCCGTATCGCTGGGCCGCTATTCTGATCGGTTTTGTCGGTGTGCTTATTATGCTGCGCCCGTCCGGAGAATTTCACACGCTCGGTGTCACGCTGGCCCTGACTGCCGCCTGCTGTCACGCCGTCCTGCAAATCATCCTGCGCAAGCTCGGCAAAAGCGAAAAACCGGAAACCGTAACTTTTTATTTTGTGATGATCGGAACAATCGCCGCAGCGCTCGCCCTGCCCTTTGTCGCCGTACCGCCAACGCTGGACGAAATTCCTTTACTGCTCGGCGTGGGCTTAAGCGGTGTCATTGCCCAGTTCCTTGTCTCCACCGCCTATAAAAACGCCGAAGCGACAATCGTCACTGTTTTTAACTATTCAGGGATTATCTGGGCAACGCTCTTTGGCTGGATGATCTGGAATGACTGGCCGGCGATCACAATCTTTATCGGCGGCGGTGTTGTGATTGCCTCTAACCTCTTTATCCTCTGGCGCGAAGGCCGCGCCGGGAAAGTCACCGGCGACCGTATCCGGGCAAAGTTTTAGTTGACATAATTTATAAGCGTTCCTATTATCCCTGATTATGAGTAGTGATCGTGTAGAAGAACTATTGGATTATCTTGATGCTTTTGGTCAGGGGATAGATAAAGAATGTCAGAACATTACAATAGCGATGCACATGGACCTAAGTTCTTCTCCCAAAAACCATAAAGCTATCGGCCAACAAATTGGTTTTATGATATTTTGCAGATACGTTTTAGATCAAATCCAACAGTTCAAAAATATGAAGGACGCGATTCCAGAAGAAATACTCGAGCTTATTACCGGCCCGGTTGCCATTCGACAATTCATGGACCGTGCACAAACAAATTTTGAACAAGAAGAGAAACTCAAAATCGCTAAAGAATCAGCACAAGAAACCTTCCCAGGGATTAATGCTGAACTTGTTGAACCACACTATGAGAGAGGTTTAGAAATTGCGAAAAACTGGATGGAAACAACTATTCAAGATAACGAAAATCACAGCCCTGAGGCACCTGCGCCCGAACCACCAAAAGTAAACTAAACGAATAAACTTACTGCAACTGAAGGCCGCGTTCGGTGTAAATACCGATCGGCATTTTGGTATTCCAGTCGCGAAGCTGGATTGTGCGATGTGACCCGCTTTTAGTCACGCCGTAAACTGTATCAACTGTCGTCACGACCCGGCGTTTATCCAGCCCGGACAATCGGTAAAAAGAAGGCCCAACGACTAGCACCGGCACATCATCATCCATCTCCTGATCGCGGATGATATCCGCGGTATAAAACCCGTTAACAAGATCGAGCTTACTGCGGGAGGCGCTGGTCCAGTCCTCCGCATACCAGCCATAGCCGGCCCACTGGGTATTATGCGGGTGCTTCATATTTTCAAGATAAGGCTGAAATTTTGTATAAGACGTCCAGGCCTCATGCCCGCTCGGCCAAGCCTGAAAAAACAGGAAATTATTTTTAGGTTTCGCCAAGGCGTCGGCAGAGACCGATATTACGAAAAAAGATAACAGAATCAATGCGTTACGAAAAATCATGGGGATAACCTTAAAGTTCAGAGTAAATTCAACGCCTTATTAATGTATATATGGTACACTATTTTTATGATTGGTGCCATATCTACAGCATTGAGCGGGTTAATGGCGGCCTCCAAGAAGGTCGAGGTAAGTGCCGAGAATATTGCAAATCTCTCAAGCACAGGTGCACTTGATCCGGCGGACGGCCCTGCGCCTTATGAAACGCAGGTGACAGTTCAGACCAGTGACCCGGTTGGCGGTGTTCAGGCCGAAGCCATCCCAAAAGATCCGGGATTTGTTACCGCTTATGATGCGAACTCACCTTTTGCCAATGAGGAGGGTTTGATTGGCGTTCCCAATACGAATCTTGCCGAGGAAGCCGTGAATTTAAAAACAGCGGAACTGGCCTATAAAGCCAATCTAAAAACGTTAGAAGCTGCAGAAGAAATTAATGACGAGCTTTTCTCGCTGTTTGACCAAAAAGTCTAACAGATTTTCAGAATATCCCTTTATCAGTCTTCCTGATGTTCGATTATTCCCCGCAGAAACTTGACCAGGCTTTGTTTTTGATCAGCAGATAATTCCTTATAAAGACCAATCATGAGCTGCAATTGCCGGTCTTTAAGAGGAATGTCCTGATAGTCATCGATCTCTTCAAAAAAATACGAAATCGGTTTATCAAGGCTTTTTGACAGTTTTGCGATTTTGGAAGCTGAAATACGGTTTAGACCGTTTTCATATTTTTGCACTTGCTGAAAACTGACATCCAGAATATCGGCCAAATCAGCCTGGCTCAATTTCGCTTCAGACCTGGCTAAACGCACCAGTTTCCCAAGATTCTTATCAAATTCATCCGCCCTGCTTTTATTTTTCATAGTCTACACCCTCAAAATTTAACTCATTTATGCCTAGCAAATAATATTTTACTTAAAATATACTACACTCCGGTGTATGATCCGGCCATATAATAATATTGCTGATTTATGATTTTTTGCAACCGTAAGAATACAGATTCTTAACTATGGTGCTATGAAAAGTTTGGAAGATAAAATCCAGGACATTCAGAAGGCTTCTTCACAGGAAGAGGCCTTCGAATCTTTTAATCGTTCGATGGGCGATTATGGTTACACCCAAAATGTCTATAGCCTGATGAATGACCACAACTCTATTGGCCAGAAAGCCAACCACGGGCTTGCGACAACGTTTCCCCAAGACTGGCTGGATTTTTACAACCGCAATAAATATCAACAAATAGATGGGGTCTGGCATCGACTGATCACGAATAATACTCCCTTTTTCTGGAAGGAATGCATCACGGAGCTGACACAAAATGCAAAGCTCCAGGAAAAAACCATTAAAAATATGCAAAAAGTGATGAATTTGGCAGAAGATGCACATGTCGCAGACGGTATTGGAATCTCTTTTATTAACCCTTTGGGAGAAATTTCCGGATTTGGCCTATCGAGAAAAACATCGGAAAAAAAACGCAGTTACCAGGAGCTAAGCGAAATTTATTTACTGGCCAGCTTTTTTAACGAAAAATTTCTGAGCTACTACGATAAAAAAACCAAACCAGTACTCACACCGCAACAATTAGAGATTTTATGCTGGGCCGCGGAAAACAAATCCGACCAGGATATTTCAGACATTATGAACATTTCTATTCCAACTGTGCGGTACCATTGGAAAAACATCTTCAATAAACTGGAAACGAACGGCCGTATCCTGGCCGTGACAAAAGCAATCTATCTAAAATTGATCACGCCTCAACTTGTCCGTCTTCCGACAAGAATCAAAACAAGACTAAACGCATAAAATTTTTAAAGGTCCTGTTCAGACCTGAAATCTATATTAAATATTTGTTTCCTTTCTTTTTTCTGAAGACGTCTTCCCCCTATCAGACTCTATAGTATCCCCCCTCCCTTCCTCCGGACACACTGGTTCATGAAAAGAGGGATGGTTTTAAATGATACGTGTATTTGTTCTTTCGCCGGTGACTTACCGCGCCTTTCAGAAATATTTTCCGTCAGATTTCCCAGCCGAGGCTCTTCTCCATGAACAGCATCAACACAGATATATGACCTTTGTTGAACATCTGGGATGGCGCAGCGGAAATATCTATAGAGATGATAACGAAAAAATTGAGTGTGATGATTTTGACAGGGAAAATACGATCTACAGTATTGCGGTCGACGAAGATAATAATTTCCTGGGATCCGTCAGGGCCTATTCGACAATGCATCCCTACATGCTGGAACTGGACGAATTCGCAAGAACAATCCCTTCGGATTTTTCTTTGCCCAAACACCCTGATATCTTTGAAGGCAGCCGGATTATAAACCCCAACTCCAAGCTGATGCATGAATTCAATGGCACAAACCATAGAAAAGTGGGGGCTGAACTCTTAATAACGCATATGGAACTGGGACGGGCTTTAGGCATTACAGAATACATCGCCACGATGCCGCCCGAACTTCTCTATAAAGCATATGGAAGAATGGGGTGGGATATAGAAGAAATAGGATCTCCCGTACAGATTCAGGATAATGAAGGCCATCTGCTTGATAAGGGCGTGGCAACGCAACATTACATTTACCGTGTTGATTCAGATCTCGAGCGTAAAATAAGGGAAACCACAGGATTTACAGATCAAGTCAGTCATTTCGGCGTCCCCGAAGACGTCCTGCCCGATCTTTTGGCACATATGTGCGAAAGCGCCCTGGAAGAACACCCTCACAGATTTCCAAAACTGGCTGAAGGACCAAAATGGAGACCGGACATCCAACCTGGCACTCAAAAACCAGAGGAGGTTCCACCGTTTTTAAGAAGGGGAATGTAATGCTTGATCACTATGAAGATAATATAGAAGGAATTTTACTGTCTATTCTTTTTCTTGCAAAAGAAGCAGCAGATAAAAACCTGGAGCACACCAAGGACGGCCTTCTTGTGGCGGCGCAATCCTTGCTGAGAGATTTTGAAGATCATCCAGATCTTCACCATAACCTTTTATGCCTTTTTCTGATCTCCATCAAAACTCTGGATATGGATAAAGATCAAATCAAGGCGTTTCTCGAGCAAATCGAAAAAATCGAAAACTCCCATCACTTAGATGAGGTTTCTGAAAACCAAGAGATGAAGAGCATCAACGACAACAAAAAAGGGCGTTAAAATGATCAAAGAAAGTTTTGAAAAAGCCGTTACAGGACATCTTGCTTTTCTTGACTTGACGAGAAAAGAAAAAGACCTCTCTGCACAGGAAATGAGGGAAAATATTGTTAGATTTGCACAAGATGTTATCAGACCGCTAGATGATGTCGCTACAAAGCAGGATGCTTTCCCGCATGATTTTTGGAAGCAGCTGGGAGATCAGGGCTATAAAGGCATTCTTATCCCGCAGGAATATGGAGGGGCGGGACTGGGGCTTCTTGATTTTTGTATTGCAACGCAGGAAATCGCCAGGGGCTCCGGTCCGATTGCTGTCAGCTATGTATGCGACCAGGCTTTATGTTCAAGACAAATCACAACCTTTGGAACAGAAAAACAAAAACAAAAATATCTCCCCAAACTAGCTTCAGGAGAATTTGTCGGCGCTTTGGCGATGAGTGAAGATAGTGCAGGCTCTGATGTCATGAGCATGAAAACGCATGCCAAAAAAGTAGATGGTGGATATGTTATCAACGGTGAAAAAATCTGGATTACAAACGGCGCCCGCATTGATCCGGCGACCGGGGAAATGATGACGGCTGACGTTTTGGTCCTATATGCCAGGACAAATAAGAACCCGACAAAATTAACTACATTTATTGTCGAAGTAGGCTCTAAGGGTTTTAATCCAAGCGATGTCATTGAAAAATCAACAACTCATGGATCTGACACGTCCAAGCTGTTTTTTGATGATTGTTTTGTTCCTGATGAGAATATTCTGGGCGAAGTGGATGGAGGATCTTATGTCCTGATGAACGGGCTTAACCCGGAAAGACTGGCCTTTTCAGCAAACACCTTAGGTGTCGCACAGGCAGCCCTTGAAGAGGCCATTGATTATACGTCGAACCGGTTTCAACATGGAAAACCTATCAACTACAACCAATATGCGGCATTTCAGCTTGCCGACTCATATTCAGAAATCACCATGGCGATAGAGAATATGCTGACCGTGGCCGCAAGAGCAGACCTGGATATCCGGTCTCTCGATAATGTGACCGCCGCCTCTATCTTTTTAAGATCCGCGCTTGCTTCGTCTACGGCTACGAATAGATGCTGGCATTATCATGGCGCGAACGGCCAAACCACGGCATACCGGGTGAGCAGGCAGGTCGGCATTGCGGAAATGCTCCGTATTGGCGCCGGATCCGAAGAGATGCGGCTCCGCAGGATCGCTGAAGATATCATCCCCGGTTATACAAGGCATCTCAAGAATGAGATGGATATGCGCCAAGCGTTTGCAGACAGTCTTGGGATGGATCCCGGAGAAATTGATAGCGTTAATATAGGAAAATTAATTCGTGAAGATAAAATTTCCATAGGCCGTCAGCCATAAACTGCCCAGAGCCACCATTTTTTCTTCAAAATATGAGCCCGTCTTTTTACTGGCCTGCTGTCAGAACACTCAGGATCGCCCGGTCAAATTCGGTAGCCAGCGCCAGGGCGGCCTGGGAAAGTTCAAGCCTTGTATTCGCCGCCAGCATACTTGCCCCCTCTTCATTCAGGTCTGCCTCCGTCAGATCTGCTGCGCCAGCTTTGTGCGTGTTGATCGCCTGTTCAATACTGACGTTACGGGCTTTGATAACTGACAGGTCGTGCAAGATAGTGGTGCCGAAAGCACGGACACGTTCCTTTGCGTTCTGAACGCGGTCGATAATATCACGAACCGTATCTTCGTCATTAAAGTTAAAACTAAACAACCCCAACCCGTTGACCGTAAAGTCTTCTGCTTCGGTGAGCAGGCTGTTTGTATAAGTTTCATTAAAATATGTCGTCATGTCATCATTCATCAAAAGATTGATTCCACGATAATGAGCATCCTCTGCCAGGTTATCAATTTCATCAATCAATGCCTGGTAATCGACATTGATATAACGGACCGCCTGACTGGAAACAAACGCATCAACGCGCGCCTGCATATCGGCATCGGTCATCGCTGTATTGTAAAGCGCAACATCGGAAATTCGTCCGTCAAAATAATTCGGAGCGCCGGATGCGCCGTCGTGATACCAAGTGCTGTCAGGAGAATATCCAATCCCGATATCGCCCGAATGCGGTGGGAAGTTCGCATTGACCGGAACGCTGCCGATACTGGCCCCGTCAACATAAACCTCAAAGCGCTGCGTTGTTGCCCAGTCAAAGACAAACGCAACATGGTACGTTTCACCGGCATTGATCGGAACTGAAATATTTGGCGGACCCCAGCCACCGGCATCACGGCCAACTGCATATAGGCGGCCGTTATCAATATAAATTGTGAATGCATTTACTGAAGCACCTTCCTCATAAAGCACCTGCCGCCCGGCAACCGTATCAGCATTAAAGACCAGTTCGACCGTGCGCTCGGGATGGTTTGCCAGGTTGATATCAACACTGTCAGGAATCAAAATGCCCTGATTGACCCCATCAAATTCGGCGCTTGGGCCGCCTCCTTTTGTATAGAGCGGCGCGCCGCCAAATGTCACACCATTTTGCGGAATGCCGTTAATACCGCCAGTTGACCCAGCACTTGTCGCATTCCCATCCATCCGCCAGTAACCAACCGGGTTGTCACCCGCAATCACATCCTGAAGATTAGCTCCGGCAATGGACAGGGTTTGCTGAACAACTTTGGGATCTGTCTCATTATTTAAAAGCTTATCCAGACTATCAGTCGCAACCGTCTCCGCTTGATCAAGCATGTCATATATCGCCTCCGTTCCACTTAAAGCAACATCAATTGCCCGGACATTCTGGCCAATCCCATCCAGAAGCCGGCTCAGATTTTTGGTTCGGGTCAGCAGGGCACTGGCCTCGGTAAAATTACGCGGATCATCAATAATCGTATTGACCCGCTGACCCGTCGCCATTTTTTCAGAAATCCGGGCGACCTTCGCCTCGGCCATCTGGATGGCCGTTAAGTTTTTACGAGTCGTCGCACTCAAAATAACGTCTTTAGTCATACGCACGTCCCCTTGTGCACAGGCAAAAACTGCCTGTTCACAGGTCAAGCGCTGCATTTCCTTTCAGAAATACAGTCGTATTTTCAATCAGTTGCATCATTCATCTGCCTACATAAAGGCTTTCAAAGCGAAAAAATGCATGAAATATGCCGCTTTGCAGCCTTGACCCAACCCCTTGAGCAGCTGGCAAATTTCGGTCATTGTGAGTTCTTGAAATGAAGGAAAAATATTATGGAAGATCTCCCAAAATGCGCTGCCAATACGCCGGAAGGTGTGGAGCTGGAAGCCGGTAAACCTTATTTCTGGTGCAGCTGCGGCCTGTCTGAAAAACAACCTTTTTGTGACGGCGCACACAAAAACGGCACGGATTTTAAATCCCTGAAATTCGAAGTTGAGGAAAGCGGCAAGAAATGGCTGTGCCAGTGCAAGAAAACAAGAACCCCGCCTTATTGCGACGGATCACATAATTCATGAAGCAGATCAGCCCAAGAGATCTGGTAGCAATGGACTTTTTCTGCGCGGATGAACCTGTTCATATTGATCTCGTTTACGCCAACAAAGATCATCCGCGTAATATTTTCGGCTGCGCGCTTTATAGATCTGATGCACGCCTCTGGTTACACCGCGACATGGCCGCAATCACTTTACTGGCCGCGCGCAGGTTAAACAGAAAATACGGATACAGGCTTGAACTCAAAGACGGGCTGCGCACGACCGAAGCGCAATATAAAATGGTTCATACCAATATTGTTATCAAACACCCGCACTGGACCGAACCGGGACCGCGGCAGCTTCTCTCAACACCGGGCAATGGCGGCCATCCGCGCGGCATGGCAGTGGATGTCATCCTTTTAGGTCAGAACAAACAGGAAATCGATATGGGGGTCCCGTTTGATTATTTGTCCGACACCCCTAATGATAACCCGGCCTCGCGCAGCTATACGGGATTTTCTGACGAAATCCTGAAGAACAGGCAAATTCTGGAAGACGCATTTCTGGAGGCTGCAGATGATTTGAATCTTGTGATCCTGCCTTTACACTCGGAATGGTGGGATTTTCGGATCCCTGCCGAAATGGCAGATCACTATGCTGCGCTGTCAGATGATGATCTGCCCGAAGACATGAAAATGTGTGACAACGTTGGAACCTTTCACACCCTCCCGGATCTTGATAAAACAATCGAAGATATTTTACAGCGGATCAATCATGTATAGTTACGACGTCCTTTCAGAGATCACGGATAAACATCACGGCGCTGTGATCGCGATCGGTAATTTTGATGGTGTGCATCTCGGGCATAAAGCACTTTTGGATGAAGCAGGCAAACTTGCAAAAGAACAGGACAAGCCTTTTGGCGTTCTCACGTTTGAACCACACCCGCGATCTCTTTTTCGCCCGGATGATCCGCCTTTCCGGATTTCCCCTAAGGCTCTGAAACAAGAACGTTTGAAAGAGGTCGGGCTTGAGTTTTGCGTTTCTTTAAACTTTGACTGGGACTTTGCCAGTCAGAGCGCGGAAGATTTTGTTCAAAACATCCTGACCGATGGCTTAAAGGCTGCGCATATTGTCATCGGTTTTGATTTTAAATTCGGTCAGCTGCGCAAAGGCTCTGCCGAAACGATTGAAACAGCCGGCCTGCCGGTGACAAGTTTTGATGCAGTTAAAAATGAGCATGGCGAAAAAATCGCCTCTTCGATGATCCGGCAGAATTTGCGCAAAGGTCATATCGAAGCCGCGAACGAAATGCTCGGCTGGGACTGGGAAATGCGCGGTTCTATCCAAAAAGGTGACCGCCGCGGCCATGAACTGGGTTACCCCACTGCCAATTTTGCTCTTGGCGACACCATTCACCCGGCTTACGGCGTTTATGCTGCTTACGCGCAAATTGAAGGTGAAGAAGACTGGCATAAAGCCGCGGTGAATATCGGCATCCGGCCGATGTTTGAACTGCGCGAAGGACAGGTTGAAGCCCACCTCCTCGATTTCCCGGACCGGGATATTTACGGCAAAACCTTGCGGGTCAAACCCGCCGCCCGCCTGCGCAGCGAAGCCAAATTCGATTCTTTAGAAGCCCTGATCAAACAGATGGATGAAGATTGTGTTCAGGCAAGAGATCTTTTGGAGAGTTGATTTTTAAGGCCAAAACCCCCTATAGTGGGCTTATGCAAATGATGAGCTCCATCATTATTCGAATTACCTCCCCGGCTTCTTAAGACAGAAGACCGGGTTTTCACGCATTTTCCTTTTATTTCAAGACTTAAACGACTAAAGTGACCGCGCGGTAAAGCGTGGATAAAGAGCAAACAAATGAGCGATACTAAAGACCAAAGCAAAGATAAGTATAAAGATACAATCTTCCTGCCCAAAACGGAGTTCCCGATGCGCGGCAACCTGCCGGAGAAAGAACCGGGCATGGTTCAAAAATGGCAGGAGATGGATCTGTACAGCAAATTGCGTGAACAATCCAAAGACCGAGAGAAATGGATTTTGCATGACGGCCCGCCCTATGCGAACGGCAACATCCATATGGGTCATGCGCTGAATAAAATCCTCAAAGACGTGATCAATAAAAACTGGCAGATGATGGGTTATGACGCCCCTTACGTGCCGGGATGGGACTGTCACGGCCTGCCAATTGAATGGAAGGTCGAGGAAGCTTACCGCACAGACGGAAAAAATAAGGATGAGGTCGCCCCGCTCGACTTCCGGGCGGAGTGCCGGGACTTTGCGCAAAAATGGGTTGATATCCAGTCAGATCAATTCCAGCGCCTTGGCGTGATCGGCGACTGGAAAGATCCATATCTCACCATGACCAAAGGCGGGGAAGCGCAGATCGTACGCGAGATCCACAAATTCGTTTCCAATGGCGGGCTATATAAAGGCCTGAAACCCGTCATGTGGTCGACGGTTGAAAAAACAGCCCTCGCCGAAGCCGAAGTGGAATACCAGGAACATAAATCCGTGACGATCTGGGTGAAGTTCCCGGTTCTGAAAACAAGCTGTGCGGCCATTGAGGGCGCCAATATTGTGATCTGGACAACAACCCCGTGGACCATGCCCTCCAACCGGGCGGTCGCTTACGGTGAAGATATCGAGTACGGCGTTTATACAGTCGGCGATGTTGGTGAAGATGCACGGATTCAACCCGGGGATAAACTGGTTCTGGCCACCTCCCTGGCAGAAGATGTGAAAGAAAAAGCCAAAATTGAAGAGCTGACCCTTGAAACAAGCTTTAAAGGATCAGAGCTGGAAGGAACCATCTGCGCTCATCCGCTACGCGGACAGGGATTTGATTTTGACGTCCCTGCCCTTGAAGGTGATTTTGTAACAACCGAATCCGGGACAGGTTTTGTTCATATCGCCCCGTCTCACGGCGCGGATGACTTTATCCTTGGGAAAGCAGCCGGGCTGGAGATTACCGATAACGTCACTGATGACGGAAAATTCCGGGAGAGTATGCCGCTCTTTGGCGGATTGGAAATCTATGATCAGGACGGCAAGATGGGGCCGGGCAATTTTGCGCCGATCAAAGCGATTGATGAGGCTGGCATGTTGGTTGCCAAAGGCTCGATGCGCCACGACTACCCGCATAGCTGGCGCTCCAAAGCGCCGGTGATTTTCCGCGCCACGCCGCAATGGTTTATCGCGATGGACAATGAAATCAAACTGCGGGAAACGGCCCTGAAAGCGATTAAGGATACAACATGGGTTCCCACCAAAGGGGAAGCGCGGATCACCGCGATGATTGAAGGTCGCCCGGACTGGTGTATCTCACGCCAGCGCGCCTGGGGTGTGCCGATTGCGTTGTTCGTTTCCAAAAAAGACGGCAGCGTTTTAAATGATGAAAAAGTATTCGCGCGCATTGCTGATGCGTTCGAAGAAGATGGCGCGGATGCGTGGTGGTCAAAGAACCCGCAGGACTTTCTTGGCAATGATTACGCCGCCGAAGATTTCGAACAAATCTTTGACATTGTCGATGTCTGGTTTGAATCCGGCTCGACCCATAATTTCGTGATTGATGCGCGGGATGATCAGAAATGGCCTGCCGATTTGTACCTTGAAGGATCCGATCAACATCGCGGCTGGTTCCATTCTTCGCTGCTGGAAAGCTGCGGGACGCGTGGACGCGCGCCGTTTGAGGCTGTTCTGACGCACGGCTTCGTGCTGGATGAAAAAGGCTACAAAATGTCCAAGTCGCTCGGCAATGTCACCGACCCGCTTAAAGTGATGGAACAATATGGCGCGGATATTATGCGGCTTTGGACGATGACATCCGATTACGCCGAGGATATCCGGATCGGCAAGGACACGCTGAAAAACACCGCCGATCTTTACCGCCGGATCCGCAACACGCTGCGCTTTTTGCTTGGTGCGCTTGACGGGTTTACCAAAGATGAAATGCTTGAAGAGATGTTTCAGGACCCGAAAGATTTGCCGGAACTGGAACAGCTTGTCTTGCATCAGCTTTATGAAACGGATCAGAAAGTCCGTGAGCTTATCACCGCACATGAATACGGCAAGCTTGCGAAAATGCTTTATGATTTCTGCAATGAAGATTTAAGCGCGTTTTATTTTGACATCCGCAAAGACCGTCTTTATTGCGATGACCCGGCCGGGTTTGAACGCCGGGCCACACGTTCTGTTATGGCCGTGATCTTTAACGGCCTTGTCAGCTGGCTCGCGCCGATCCTGTCTTTTACGGCAGAAGAAGCCTGGAGCCACCGCCCGGCAGGCGTTTTTGGCGAAGAAGAGAGCGTCCACCTGCGCACTTTCCCGGATGTCCCGGGCGCCTGGAAAAACGAAGCATTGGCGGAGAAATGGGCAAAAGTTCAAAAAGTGCGCGATGCCGTCCTTGCCGATCTTGAGCCTGAGCGCGCCTCGAAAGAAATCGGCTCTTCTCTGGAAGCTGCGCCGAAGATTACAGCCGACGCCGATCTCATGGCAGCACTTGACGGCATTGACCTTGGCGAAGTCTGCATTACATCTTATGCGGAGATCAAACAGGGAGATAAGCTTTTCGTTCATTTTGCAAAAGCCGAAGGCGAAAAATGCGAACGCTGCTGGAAAGTTTTACCGGAAGTTGCGGATAATAACGGGATCTGCCATCGCTGCGCGCAGGTCGTCAAACAAAAGAAAGCGGCATGAAAGAGCATTTTTTGAAACGCCTGATCGGATTCGGCCTGATCATTGATATCATCATTTTTGACCAGCTCAGCAAATGGCTGATCATGGAATATGCACTGCGCCCGAATTTACAGGAACAAACACTCGGCCTGTTTGAATGGTTTGCAAATGGAGACCGGCTTCCTTTTACCCGGATTGAAATTTTACCGTTTTTTAATCTGGTCATGGTCTGGAATGAAGGAATCAGTTTCGGCCTGTTTCAGGATGGCGGGGTGACCTTTCTGGTTATAGTCACGAGCCTGATTGCCGGCCTGTTTGCTATTTGGCTGAGCCGGGCGACAACGTGGCTGCAGGCAATCTCACTTGGCATGGTCATCGGCGGGGCCATCGGCAATGTGATTGACCGGCTGCATTTCGGCGCCGTGGTGGATTTCCTTGATTTTCATGCCTTTGGCTGGCATTACCCGGCCTTTAACGTGGCCGATAGCTGCATTACAATCGGCATTGCCTTGCTGGTCTTTGATGGGGTATTCTTGGAGCCTAAACGAACCAAGAACACAGCGTAAAAATGAAACGATATCTGGTCCTTATAGTTTTAATTGCCCCGCTTTTCGCCATCACAGGATGCGACAAGACCAAGGAACAATTCGACTTTTCCAAAAAACCGCCGGATGAGTTTGCGGTTATCAAACGGGAGCCTTTGGAAATGCCGCCGGATTTCCATCTGCGCCCACCTGAACCGGGAGCACCGCGTCCACAGGAACAGGCCACCGAAGAACGCGCCCGCGCGGCTGTCCTTGGTGATGAATCTCTAGCCAAAAAACCGCGCGTCGATGCGGCGTCTGCCGGTGAAGCCGCCTTATTGCAAGAAGCCGGGGCCGGTTATGCCGATCCGGGTATTCGCAATAAAGTTGATAAAGAAACGCAGGAGCTGGCCGAAGAAGATATGCCCGGCATTGATCAGCTGAAGAAAATGGTTGGCAAGGATGTTGAAGCGCCGGCCACACTTGTTGATCCGACCCTGGAAGCCGAACGTATCAAGACCAATAAAGAGGCCGGCAAATCTGTTTCAGAAGGCGAAACCCCGACCTTTGAAGAATAAGATACCAGCCTTATTCCTTCTTCTTGCGCTGCTGATTAGCAGCCCTGCCAACGCACAAACATTTGGCGCACAAACTGCCACGCTCGCAAACGGGATGGAGATTATTGTCATCCCCAATCACCGCGCGCCGGTGGTCACCCATATGGTCTGGTATAAAGTCGGCGCGGCAGACGAGCTTCCGGGCTCTTCGGGCATGGCGCATTATTTTGAACATTTGATGTTCAAAGGCACAAAAACAATCGCGCCGGGCGCTTTCTCCCAAACCGTGCGGGCGCTTGGCGGTAATGATAATGCGTTCACAGGGCGGGATTTCACCGCTTATTTCCAGTCTATTGCCAAACAGCACCTTCCCAAATTAATGGAAATGGAAGCGGACCGGATGGTCAACCTCGCCGTACCACCAGCGCATTTTATTTCCGAAAAAAATGTTGTCCTGGAAGAGCGGCGCCAGCGTACGGAAAATGACCCGCGCAACCTGTTTACCGAACAAATGCGCAGCGCACTGTTCGTCAATCATCCTTACAGCAGGCCTGTCATTGGCTGGATGAGCGAGATTAAAATCTATGAATGGGATGACGTTAAAAAGTTCTATGATACATGGTATGCCCCGAACAATGCCTATCTCGTCATTAGCGGTGATGTCACTCTGGAAGAGGTTTTACCTTTGGCCGAAAAATATTACGGCGCGTTAACTCCAAAAGACCTGCCATCACGCATCCGCCCGGAAGTTCCGCCCGCAAATGGCCGCGCTCATATGAATCTGTATCACGCCTCTATTAAACAACCTTCTTTCCAGCGTCTTTATATTATGCCCTCAGCCGCCATGAATGAAAAAGACGCGCTGACCCTGCAGGTTTTGGAAGAAGCAATGAGCGGAGGGTCTACAACGCGGCTTTACCAGTCGCTTGTCGTTAATCAGAAAAAGGCAACCGGTATTAGCATGTCTTATGACGGGAGTGCTTTGGACTATGCATCGCTGTGGATCAGTGCAACACCCGCACTCGGCGTGTCCCTTGAAGAACTGGAAAGTCTGATTGATGTGGAAATTGCAAAAGCTGTTCAGAACGGCCTGAGTGAAACAGAAGTTCAGGATGCCATCCAGCGGCTGCAGGATGCGGCTGTTTACGCCCGTGATTCCGTTGCCGGCCCGGCGATGATTTTCGGCCGCGCTGTCACGACAGGATCTACCGTAGAAAACGTTGAAAACTGGACAGATAATATTGCAGCTATCACAACGGAAGAGGTCAGTAAAGCAGCGCAAACTTATCTCAATCCTGAAACGCCGTGGCTGCGTCCGCCAGTTACAGGATACCTTCTTCCTGAAGAAAAACCTGTGCAGGAGGCAGAAGAATGAGATTACTTGCCGCCTTTTTTTGCGTTCTTATTTTATGCGCCTGCAATGCCAAGGCCGAAGATAAATTCCTCGATATTCAGGAAGTTAAAAGCGCCGGCGGTATCACCGGATGGCTTGTCCAGGACAAAACCCTGCCGGTCATCGCATTGCAATTCACCTTCCTGGATTCCAGCACGGCGCTTGACCCGAAAGACAAACAGGGGCTTGTCCGGATGCTGTCGAACACAATGGATGAA
>JANQIB010000033.1 GCA_028282385.1 Alphaproteobacteria bacterium | reverse complement strand
GAGGGGGAAAAATCTCAGATAAAACCGCTTTGGCTCCGCCTTCAAAAATTTTGCTCTCGCGGTGGCTTTCACCTGTCGGCAGATCCACATCATAGAGATGGATTTTATCGTAAGTCGCTTTGATTTGGCCGTCCGGTCCAAAATGAAAAGAGCGGTTGGCGATTTTATCTTCTGCAATTTTGATGCACATCGATCCGATCACCAGATCAACCGATAGCTCCTTTGCCAGCGCACTAAAAAAAGAAACGCCCGGATGATCATCCTGTATGAAAGCCTGATCAATCTTCTCCGCGCGGTTTGAAATCACCTGATCTGTGACTTCTGGCGTGACAATAAACCTTGCCCCCTCACCCGCAGCTTCGCGGATAAACCCGTCTGCCTGCTTCAGATTGCTTTCTATGTCTGCACCACTGCGCAGCTGTATGGCCGCCACCTTTAACATCCCACCTCCTTGGCATCCCGGCGAAGGCCGGGATCCAGTCCACAAATCTCGTCATACAAATCATTCCAGTCAGGATTATCTTTTTCAATCAAATTTAATTTCCAGATGCGTTTCCATTCTTTCATGTTTTTCTCACGCTGCGCCGCATCCCAATAATCATTATAATGCTCATAATAGACCAATATATTCACATCATATTTTGCAGTGAAGCCGCCAAAATATTTGTTTTTATGCTGCCAGACACGCTTAACAAGGTCCGTTGTGTTACCAATATAAAGGGTACCGTTTCTTTTGCTGGCCATAATGTAAATATAATGATCCGACATGTTTCCTTTCTGGATCCCGGCCTTCGCCGGGATGCCTATAATAAAAGACTATCCAGCTCCCCTTTTTCTTCCAGCGCATGAAGATCATCACAGCCGCCAATCAATTTATCATTGATAAAAATCTGTGGCACAGATTTTGGACCGCCGGTACGCTCTACCATTTTCGCGCGCGCCTCTTCATCGCCTGTAATGTCATAACCTGTATAATCCACATCCTTGGCATCCAGTAGCGCCAGCGCACGCCGGCAAAACGGGCAGGTTGTCCAGTAATAAATCTCTACTTTTGCAGCCATATCGAAGTCCTTTCTTTTCTTTATTCTGAAATCAATATAAAACGAAACCATGAAAACAAAAGCCTTCTTTCAGGCCATTATTATCGGCGGCGGCGTCCCCGGCCTTACCACGGCCATTCTTTTGGGGCAGGCAGGCCTGTCCTGCGCTCTTATCGACATGGCCGAATTGCCCTCTGGTCCTCTGCCAAAGCCAGGCACACGCACGATTGCCCTGATGGACAGTTCTTTAAACGTCATCAAAGCCTGCGGCGCATGGGATGATTTAAAACCCCACGGCGCGCCGCTCAAAACCCTCAGCGTGATTGATGACAGTAGCCTGAATGTCGATCCGCTGCGCGTTGATTTTCATGCGCGTGATGCCGGGATGGAAGCTTTTGGTTACAACGTTGCCAATAATATTATCCATGCCGTCTTAAGCAAACATGCGCGGGCCTGTAAAAACATCACGCTTCTTACCCCGGCGCGCGTCAAAACCATTCAGACAGAGCCGAACGTTGAAATCACGCTGGAAGACGGACAGGTTATTCAGGGCGATGTTCTGATCGGCGCGGACGGGCGCGGCTCGATTGTCCGCCGTCACGCCGGGATTGACGTTTCTGAACGGGATTACGGCCAGATGGCGATGACCTGCCTGTTAACGCATACACGCCCGCATCATGAAACTTCGGTGGAACATCACCGTCCCGGCGGTCCGTTTACCTTTGTCCCAATGCACGGCAATCGCAGCGCTCTGGTCTGGGTCGAAAAAACCGAAGAGGCGCAAAAGCTCCTGAAGCTTAAAAAAGACGATTTTGAACAGGCCATCCAGGACCGCTCCCGCGGGCTTTTGGGAAAGATCACGCTGGAAGGCACACCCGACAGCGCGCCGTTAAAACTGCTTTACGCCAAAAGTCTGGTTGCCCTGCGCACGGCGCTTGTTGCCGAAGCCGCACATGTTATGTCCCCGATTGGCGCGCAGGGATTGAACCTGTCGCTACGCGATGTTGCGGCGCTGGCCGAAACCCTGATAGACGGCGCGCGCGTTGGTCTTGATATCGGCGCACAGAGCGTTCTGCAAAATTACCAAAACCGCCGGCGCGTTGATATTGCCAGCCGGATTCACGGCGTTGACGGCTTTAACCGGATTGTCAGCAATAACCTTGTCTTCCTGCGCGGTTTCCGGCGGGCGGGCCTGCGTTCCTTAAGCGCCATTCCACCGCTGAAAAAATTTGTCATGCATCAGGGGCTTGTGCCCATGCTTGATGACGCCCGTATCTTGCGCGGGGAAGTGTTATAATCTCTGCGGTTTGACCACCCGCGCCAGTGTCAGCACATTCACCTGCAAGGCTTCTGCGTCTATCAAAACACGGGCGCATTCACTCACTGTTGCGCCGGTCGTATAGACATCATCAATCAGCAGGATGGTTTTTCCAACAAGGTCATTTGCGTATTTCGGATTAATACAAAATGCCTGGCTGACATTCTTTTCCCGCTCCCCGGCGCGCAAATGACCTTGCGGTGGCGTCGCCCTCCGTCTGAGCAGCGCCTCGGGCAAACAGATTTTACCGCTCGCCTTTGACAAGGCACTTGCAATCAAAGCACTCTGATTATAGCGCCGGCCCAAAAGCCGCCAGCGATGTAACGGCACCGGCACGATATAATCAGTTCCCTCCAGAAGATCCCGCCCGACCCTCCGCAGCCACGGAATAAAACTGACGACCATTTGTGTTTTATCACCATGCTTAAACCCCAGCACAAGATCACGGCTGCCATCATCATACGCCAGGGCCGCGCGGGCACTGTGAAAAACAGGTGGATTTTCACTACAGGCGGCGCAGGTTTGTGGTTCATCAAGATCCAGTTCCATCGGAATACCGCAAACCTCGCACACAGGATCGGTAATAAAATTCAGCGCCGCCCAGCTTTCCGGACTAAGAGCGCCCTGAACAACCACCTGCTCCCCGCTCACCGGGCAGCGCGGCGGCAAAACCGCATCCAGTGCATTTTCGAGTATGGTTTTGACAGGTTTCATCTACGCAACAATCTTCTTTTTTATGTCTATAAATTATGGATTTACCTTTACCTTTTTAGGTAACACTTTTATATAGAACCCATACAGTCAAAAAATAAATTTGCGGTAAAAATAAAGCGTTCCTATGGCGCAAGATAGCAGCCTTAAACACTCTTATGTCAGCGGACAGCGCGCGGCGGCAATGCCTGCGCCGGTGGAAAAGCATGACGTTCCTCCCGAATTTACACCAAAGCTGATCCGCGGCGCGTGGTTTGCCATGGCTCATCTGGTGCTGGAACGCGGCGCCACCATTGCCAATGTCAATTCCGGCAGTGGCGCTTTTGTCTTCACAATGGCTCTGTTAAACCCGCAGCACACCTATATCGGCATTTGTAACTATGTCCGCGAAGCCCGCGCGGCTGGAAAAAAATATATCCTACCGAATTTGCGCTTTATGGGCCTCAGCGAAGCGCGGGAACAAATTCATAAAGACTCACTGGACGGGATTATCAGCCGCTTTACCATGCATGAAGTGTACTCCGCCGCGCGCTGTAATGATCAGGCTGTCGTTGAAGACCTGAAACAGCAAATGAACTGGCTCAAACCGGGTGGATCGATGTTTATCGAAGGGTTTGCCCTGCCTGAAACCGGCTATGTCCTGATGGAATTTCCGGATGAGAAAAGCATTCTCAAAGATGGAGAGTTAATCTCTGTGCCGGACCTGCTGGTTGAATATGCCCAAAGCGCGCGGCCTTTTGACGATCCGTCTCATCAGGGTTTTTATCTCGAAGAATTACCGCCGCGCTTTCCGCGCACACGCATTTTCCGTTTGCCGTCAAAATGGGCCTATGAATTTGCCCTCCGTCAGGACGGGCTGGATCGCTGGGAAAAGGAACTTCATAAAGAATATACCTTTTACACCGAACGGGATTT
>JANQIB010000156.1 GCA_028282385.1 Alphaproteobacteria bacterium | reverse complement strand
CGTCACGGCGCTCTCGGTGGCTCCGGGATGCGCCGAAATTACCGGCGCAAAAATCGCTTCGACCAAGCCACCTGCGGGATTGAAGGGTGCCCCGTTTGTGACCCTGAATAATATCGACCTGGATGAGCTCACCGAAAAGAAAAAGATTTTCGAAGGCAATGCCCTGGATGCTGCCAAGGCTTTTCCAGCCAATGTTAATGTTGCGGCTACGCTCAGCCTGGCCGGAATCGGACCGGAAAAAACCCGCGTGGAAGTCTGGGCCGATCCGCATGCCAAAGGGAATAGCCATGAAATCACCGTCACCGGGCCGGGCAGCACTATCACATCAAAAATTGAAAACGTGCCCAATCCGTCTAATCCGAAAAGTTCAATGCAAGCCGCCTATTCTGTGATCTCCCTGCTCAAACGCCGCACGGCAGGGATCGCGTTAGGATGATTTTAATCACGCCCAAGTAAAAACTCACCATTTCCAAAATCACTGTATGAGGCAAATGTACGATCATCGCCCCTGCTCCAGTTTTCTCTTCTGACAGGCTGTCCTTTAACAGAAACAAAAGAACCGTTAAAATTTGTGAAATGAAAATCACACTGAGCAGAAACAGAGAATGAAACCTTATCAAAATTTGTTGAGCACTCATATGCCCTGTGCCCATTCACAGGCATAATCGAACTGATTTTAACAAAACCTGCCTCAACATGCGCTGCAAGATCATTATTCTGTGCATAGACATGCCGTTCCTGGATTTCTGAAAAAACTTGTGCTGTTTGGTTCCCTGATTCAATTAACGCCTGGCCAACAGGTGTCTTTTCTCCATCTACAGTTTCAGATCGTTCACGCCATTGCTTCCAGCGTTTCGTATCATATCCCGAAGAACGCGGGTACCCCGGTGCCTCTCTCAAACTATGCTTAAAAGGATCATCTCGCCCAATAGCCCTTTCAGTCACCTGGATATGCCTGCCATCCGTTTGAATATCGTAAGCCCTTGCAGAGATTAACAAAGCTTCCAGATGAACCGCTTCCATCCGGCAAGTAATAGTATTTTTACTGGCCTCACAACGTTCCCGAATGGCAACATTTACACCACGGTTAAAATAGTAATGGTTCATCCCCAAAGGCAAGTTGAGGTGAGCTGCTACATCCTCCAGCGTAATTGGGTTTTTAGGAGGCAAATCATCTGCCTGCGCTGCTGAGGCAACACCTATAAATACCGAGGCAATAGCGGTCTTTTGCAAAGTCGAGATCATATCAGACTATACACTAAAATATTATGTATAATCAATATTCTTAATATTTCTATATATTTCAATTGCTTGTGCTGTTTCCGGCACATCGTGGACGCGGAAAATCTGTACGCCTTTTTGATAGGCCCAGATTGCCGCTGCCAAAGACCCCGGCAAGCGGTCTTCTGCAGACGTATCCGGAATGACTTTGTCGATGAAGCTTTTTCGCGACGCGCCCAGCATCACCGGGCAGCCAAGCGCATGGAATTTATCAATTTGATTCAAAAGACTGAGATTATGTTTTAAAGTTTTACCAAAACCAATTCCCGGATCCAGAATGATCTGTTTTTGATCCAGTCCCGCGTCGATACAAAGATCGCGCCGCTCTTTCAGATAATCATAAACTTCCTGCGGGGCATCATCATAATGCGGATCACGTTGCATCGTTCCCGGCTTACCTTTCATGTGCATCAGGCAAACGGGAATTTTATATTCACTGACAACATCCAGCGCGCCGGGATCGTGGGTCAGCGCCGTAACATCATTTATCATCCCCGCCCCGGCTTCAATAGCTTTGCGCATTGTGGTCGCATTTCGTGTATCGATAGAAACCAGAGTTTCCGGAAATTCATTTGATAAAGCTGTTATAACCGGGATGACCCGCTCCTGCTCTTCTTCCAGAGATACTATACTTGCCCCCGGACGCGTTGACTCCCCGCCAATATCCAGAATCTGCGCGCCGCCCTGAACCATTTCATGGGCGCGTTTTAAAACCGTCTGAAGGTCAGGATTGCGTCCCCCGTCATAAAAACTATCGGGGGTAATATTGAGAATACCCATCAAAATAGGGGCTTTGAAAAAATCAGGCAGCATCACGATCTTCCAGTTTTTCAGCCCTCTGATCAGCCGGTAAGGCCCTGATTAAGTCATTCAGTGTTTTCTCACTCACCGGATGTGTCCAATTCGGCGCAATCTCCTTCAACGGCAAAAGAACAAAAGCGCGCCCATGCATGCGCGGATGCGGAACAATCAGTTTTTCAGGCCTGTCCGGATCTCCTAAAACCTGCCCCTCATAAGCGATTAAATCCAGGTCAATCGATTTGGCCGCATTCTTAAATGTCCGGACCCGGCCAAATTCCTGCTCTATTGCCAAAAGCGTTTCAAGCAAGGCTTGCGGCGGTAACTCTGTCTCAACAGCCACCACAGCATTGGTGTAATCCGGCTGCTCATCCGGTACATCGACAGGCGCCGTTTGCCACAAAGAAGACCGGGCAGTGATATGAATACCGGCTTTTTCCATCGCCGCCAGTGCAGCTTCGTAAGTGTCCTGCGGCTGACCGGCCTGACCGGGCAGATTGGCGCCAAAAGCAATAAAAATCATGAGGGAAAGTTACAAGTTTCAAGATACAAGTTTCAAGATATAAACTTAACTTTTCTTGCTACTTGTAACTAGAACCTTGTAACTACCAAGACCGAATATCACCGGAATCCATATGGACAAAGTTTGAACGGCGATAATACCCGACACCGCCGGCCTTCAGACTAACGGCAAGATCGCGGATACGCGAGGTTGCAAAACCGGGCAGACGAATATCAACCGCCTGGCCTGTCATATGCAGGGAATTTTTGGCAACGCCTGTAGAGGCCTTGCGCAACATCGCATTTGTTTTTGGACAGCGGTAACCGGAAAGAACTTCAAACGGTTCTGAACTACCGGTCATCCGGTGAACCTGGTACATGATATCAAGAACACGCGGATCAATCGGGAAAACCTCATTCGAGCGGAAGTCACGCATGACAAAGTTAATCTGTTCAAACGCATCGGGCAGATATTTATCACCAACACGGTATACGCCAGAGAAAAGATCACCGGTATGCTGGTTGCGGAAAGAAATGCGCCGCGCGCCGTAATCTTCAGAGCGGTCAGGTTTATGCCCCGGCAGCACCATTGAAAAAGCAGGTTTTGCGACCATGGTCCCGGCAGCCACACAGCCAGCCTGCGCGCCGAAAGACAAAAAGGATCGTCTGTCAAATTTATGTGTCATTTCTATTACTGATTACTTACCGTCTAAGCTTTAAAGAATATATTGTTAACGTGAAGAGACGTTTTATACAGAAAAGAAATTCTGTGTAAACCCCATCATACCCTATTATTTTACGGATTCCAAGAGACCGCAAAAAGCTTCCCTGAAATCATAGGCTTGCCTTAAATATTCTCGGCGGCAGGAATGTGGATAGAATTTTTAGACTTTAAAATCTGGATAAGTTTCCTGTCCCGGCCATATACATCCGGCCCGAAAACCACGTCGCCACGCTCATCCAGCCAGACCGTCTGGTATAAAATATAAACAGGAACAGGGTCCGGAACGCTTAATTCCTGCAGGCGGCCCGTCGCAAAAACCGCCTCCATAGCCTCTTCATCCCAGCTTTGCTGCCCTTTCATCAGGAACATGATGAGCTTTTCAGGCTCTGAAACCCGGATACAGCCTGAACTGAGCGTCCGGTTTGCCCGGCTGAATAGTTTCTTATTATTCGTATCATGGAGATAGATATTATAAGGATTTGGCATAATAATGCGCATGCGGCCCAGCGGATTACTCCGCCCCGGCGCCTGAATCATGCGGATGCCCTTCATCTCTTCCCAGCTAATCTCGTTCCAGTCAATCGTTTCAGGATCTATCGTCTGTGCCTTCCGCCCATAGCCGGACACCATCTCAATCCCGCGCCTGGTCAGGTAATGCGGATCCTCCTGGAGCTTCGGCAGATAATCTTCACGCTTGATGGTTGGCGGCACTGTCCAGTTCGGGTTAAAGCGAATACCCGTAATTTCGGTGCGAAAACTGATTGTCTCACGCTTCTTGGTCCCGACGATAACCGGCATTTCCAGCCTCGTCCGGCCATTTTCAACCGCCCATAAACGGGCCGAGGGCACATTGACCAGTACATATTTCTTCGGCTTTTTTTGTTCAACCCAGCGCATCCGCTCTAAATTTGCAATGATCTGGTTAATCTTATCCTGACGGGTCATATTCATAATTTGAACCGTTTGCGGACCTATAATGCCATCAGGATAAAGCCCGTGAGATTTCTGAAACTGAAGCACAGCCTCATATAAAGCATCATCATACAGATATTCATCCTGCTCCGCAGCCACCGGATCAAAGCCGAGGCGCAACCGGACGTCCCGCACGGCGCGATGGGAGTTCCCCGGACGCAGAGCGCCACGATATAAACGAACCTTCTGAACGTCTCCGTCCGGCGTTTTGACAAGATCTTCAAGTTCTTCCTGCAACGCTCTATAAAGCTCTCCGCTCGGCGTTAACCTTTTGAGCGCGCGTTTCCCGTTCCTGGTCTTGGCAATATAGTGGAGAATATCCACACCAAGCGCCGGTTGCTGCCAATAGCGCGATTTCTGCTTTATCCGGCCCGGATCAATCCGCATTCCCGTCAAATCACGCCCATATCGGATAACGGCATCAGAGAGCGTTAACTCAAGGTCAAAACGGGTCATTTTAGGGTCAGATTCATAAAGTTTCCAAAGCTCATTTACATGATAGTTTTCAGGATTTAAGCCGTGTTTCCAGCTTTCCTGCATGAGCTTTATGACATCATCTACGTCGCTTTTGATCCGGGTTGAACTTGTGAGCCAGAGTGGCTCGTATCCGCGCGCTTCATAAAAGGCGCGCATGCCCGGCGCATCATAGAAACGAAGCTTGCCAAGCCGGCCCTTTTTAAGGGCTGCAGCAATCCCGGTTTCATTCAAAAGTGATGCGCTTTTGACCTCCCCGCCTCCGGAAGCCTCAATAATATTCATAAAATCAGATAAAAAACCAACCTCGGAGGCATGGGCCGATTTGTCCTGAGGCCATAGATGAGGAACCACAAGCCCGGCCATCAAGGCCCCGACCAGGATAATAAGATGTATTCTTAGGTGTTTAGATCTTTGCATCAGAAAGCTTTCTGGAACCGGACATGATTCCAAGGACACTTTCAGCATCTCAAAAATACGCCGGTTTGAAAAGAAAATTAAAGGTCTACAAAGGTATGTTTTTCTTCTTTTCCGCCTGGATGTGTGACCGCCCCTGTGCGGGCCGGACCGGCAAGCTGGGCAAATTTCCAGATCGCCCCGGAGGCGTACTGCGTTTCACGCGGTTTCCAGTCCTTACGGCGGGCTTCCAGCTCATCCTCCGAAAGCTGAACATCCAGCGTCCCGGCATCGGCATCAATGGAAATAATATCGCCATCTTTCAAAAGCCCGATCGGTCCGCCGACCGCCGCTTCCGGGCCGACATGACCGATACAAAAACCGCGGGTTCCACCGGAAAAACGCCCGTCTGTAATGAGGGCAACCTTACCGCCCATTCCCTGCCCGTACAGTGCCCCGGTCGTGGCCAGCATTTCACGCATGCCGGGACCGCCTTTAGGCCCTTCATAACGGACAATCAACACATCACCTTCTTCATATTTCTGGTCCAGAACCGCCTGCAGGCAGTCTTCCTCGCTATCAAAGCAACGCGCCGGGCCTTCAAAAACCTTACTCTCAAGCCCCGCCACCTTCACAATCGCCCCTTCCGGCGCAAGATTACCTTTCAGGCCGACAACGCCGCCCGTGGCAGAAATCGGCTTTGATATCGGGTAAATCACATCTTGATCGTCCCGGCGCAGCGCATCAGCGCAGTTTTCAGCTATCGTTTTACCTGTTACCGTTAAACAGTCGCCATGGATAAAGCCGCCATCCAAAAGTTCTTTAATCACGACCTGCACACCACCCGCTTCGAACATATCCTTGGCAACATATTTGCCGCCGGGTTTCAGGTCGGCAATAAGCGGTGTCTTTTTGAAAATTTCAGCCACATCAAATAAATCGAAATCAATTCCTGCTTCATGCGCCATGGCCGGCAGGTGAAGCGCGGCATTGGTTGATCCCCCCGTGGCAGAGACAATCGCGGCCGCATTTTCAAAAGCTTTACGATCACAAATATCGCGCGGACGGAGCTGACTCTCGACCAGTTTCATCACAGCCTGCCCAGAGGCAACCGCGTATTCATCTCGCGTTTCATAAGGTGCAGGCGCGCCGGCAGAGCCCGGCAGGGCTAAACCAATTGCTTCACTCACGCAGGCCATGGTGTTGGCTGTAAACTGCCCGCCGCATGCCCCGGCGCTTGGACAGGCACAGCATTCCATTTCTTTCAGATCTTCATCGGAGAACTCGCCGGTTGCATGTTTGCCGACACCTTCAAACACATCAATGATGGTGACATCCTCACCCCGGAATTTTCCGGGCAGGATCGATCCGCCATACATAAACACGCCGGGGACATTGAGCCGCAGCATCGACATCATCATGCCCGGCAGGGATTTATCACACCCGGCCAAT
>JANQIB010000131.1 GCA_028282385.1 Alphaproteobacteria bacterium | reverse complement strand
ACTCGCCATTGCCGCCGGAGGGCACGGCATGTGTGGTGGGCAGATGCTCGATTTGATCGGTGAAACGGAAGAATTCGACCTCGGGACGATTTCCCGGATGCAGCGCATGAAAACCGGTAAGCTGATGGCCTTTGCCTGTGAAGCCGGCGCCATTCTCGGCAAGGCCGATGAACCGCATAAAAAAGCCCTGTGTAATTACGCTTATGACCTCGGCCTGGCCTTCCAGGTGACAGATGACGTTCTGGATGTTGAAGCCGACCCGAATGATACCGGCAAACCGGCAAACCAGGACGGCCCGGCGAGCAAATCCACCTTCGTCAAAGCAATGGGGAAAGAGCAAGCCAAGGCGCGGGCAGAAATGCTGATCCATCAATCGATCCGCCACCTGCATATTTTTGAAGGCCGCGGCGAGATGCTTAAGGAACTGGCCATGTACGTGCTGGAGCGACGAGCTTAATTTATACTTTACTAAAAAACAATCCTTTTTTATGTTAAGTTTATGCTTGGGAAACTTTCACATTATCTCTCCAACTGCTTTAGATTAGCGCAGAATCCTAGATCTTTTAACGAACAGATGGAGTTTTTTGACTACGCTTTGCAAAAAGAGCAACTGTATTTTGATTGCGCTAGAAGGGGCGCTTTAGAAATTTTTAAAGAGTTTATGACGCCCCAAAAGATAGATGAGATAAGAGTTGAGATAAGGGAAAACAGACTTACACAACAAAATCTTAGAACTCTGGGTGATTTAATAGAAATGATCAGTCATGGTAATAGCAAAGAACGGAAGGAAGAAGATCGGTATCTTATTATAGGGGCTATAAAAAGAAATGATGTTGAACTGGTTCATCTTATAGCTAATGAAATATATAAACCAGGCAGCGAAAAAGATAATCCTGTCTATGCAAAAAAGTTAGAAGACATAGCCTATCACCGAACAAGACCATTATTAGAACTAGTAAAATAACAAGCTGTTTCTTTATCAAAAACTTCGTGCCTTTGTGCCTCCGTGGCTATAAAATTCTGGAACCATGACTGATTTCCCAACATTTATCCTCGCCCAAATCAACCCGATTGTCGGCGATCTTGCTTATAATTTTTCAAAAATTGAAAAAGTCTGGGGTGATCACGACACAGATAATACGCTGATTATTTTCCCGGAGCTTGTCACCTGCGGTTATCCTCCCGAAGATCTGGTCCTGAAATCTTTTTTTATGGACCGCATTCATGCGCATATCGAACAGCTTTGCGAAGATAATAAAAAACGCAAATCGTCTATCCTGCTTTCCACACCGTGGCGTCATGAGGGAACGCTTTATAATGCGGCCCATGCGATCACCGGCGGAAAAATCACAGACACGGTTTTTAAAAACCGCCTGGCCAATGGTGATGTCTTTGACGAGCCGCGTATTTTTGAAAAAGGCCCTCTGCCCGAACCGGTTGAGTTTAACGGTAAAAAACTCGGCATTATGATTTGTGAAGATATGTGGCGCCCGGCCGCCGCGCTGCATCTGGCCAAGCAGGGCGCAGAAATTTTAATCGTCACAAATGCAAGCCCCTATGAAACTGATAAGCAAAACCGCCGTTACGATCTGGCCCGCGGGCACATTGATGCCACCGGCCTGCCTTTTATCTATGTGAACCAGATTTGCGGACAGGATGAACTGGTTTTTGACGGCGGATCCTTTGTCATGGATGCCGAAAAGAACATCACGCATCACCTGCCCAGCTTTGAAGAATGCATTGCCTCCACTGCAGATGAGATCAAAACTTTCCCGGCAAAGCGGCTGGAAGAAAGTATGTATCAGGCCGTGACATTAGGCCTGCGCGATTATATTCAGAAGAATAACTTCCCCGGCATCCTGCTTGGCCTGTCCGGCGGGATTGATAGCGCGCTGTCTGCCGCCATTGCTGCGGATGCAATCGGGCCTGAAAAAGTACGCTGCGTGATGATGCCCTCACCTTTTACCTCAAAAGAAAGCCTGGAAGACGCAAAAGAATGCGCAGAGCTTCTTGGTGTCTCTTATGAAACCATTTCAATAGACCCGGCGATGAAAGCGTTCGAAGAGATGGTCCCGGATCTGGACGGGCTTGCCCATGAAAATATGCAATCGCGCGCGCGCGGCCTGACCTTAATGTCTTTATCCAATCAGACCGGCTACATGGTTTTATCAACCGGGAATAAATCTGAAGTCGCGGTCGGCTATGCCACGCTTTATGGCGATATGTGCGGCGGGTTTAACGCGCTGAAAGATCTTTATAAGACGCAGGTCTATGCCCTGTCCAAATGGCGCAACGAGCAAAGCATGGTAATCCCCAATCGGATTTTAACCAAAGCCCCCAGCGCGGAGCTGCGCGAAGATCAGACGGATCAGGACAGCCTGCCGCCCTATGACGTGCTGGATGATATTCTCGAATGCCTGATTGAAAAAGATATGGGCCTCAACCGGATTTCAGCAAAAGGCTATGATCTGGAAACCATTCAGAAAGTCTGGACGCTTCTGGATCGTGCGGAATATAAACGCCGGCAAGCCCCGCCGGGACCAAAAGTCACCCGTAAAGCTTTCGGCAAAGACCGCCGCTACCCCATGACCTGCGGTTTTATCGGGAATATTGAGAAGGCCTGACCGTTAGTTCATTCATGCTTTGGCTTTAGGAAAGGAACAACCGTTTTGTCGTTCGCCATAGGGTCCGAGATAATAACCTCACCATTACCTGCAACAATATCAACAGCAAGCAATGTCCCTTTCTTGGATTCCTCATGCAGCCTTTGATTTACATCTTTGGGGCGCTGACCTATCTCGGACGCAGGATCAAAAGTTTCATATAACTCAGGCGTTTTAAATATACGTGCAAACGTGTCAAACCTTGCCCGGCTTTCGTACCCTGAAATAGCAAGAATAACTTTGGGAATTTCTCCTGAAACTACTGTATTTTGACGAAAAGTATATATCGCATGTGCTATGGTTTTTGCAGACTGCTCGTCCAAAAGCTCTCCTTGAACGCCTGTGCATAAAGCAGGCAAGCCAATACTCCGAAGCCCCTTCTGCTGACACAAAGCCAAAACGTACTGAACAGCATCAGCTACATTTTGGGACGCCTTCTCATATCCCGTCTGCACCGTCACTGTATGGAAGAAAAATTTTTTAGCTTCCTCATCCCTGTACGATATAACGCGTGCATTTTTATGACTGTCACCATATAGTCCTAAATATTGTTCATAAGCTTTATTGAAGGCTTCCCCATATATCGCCTTCCCGTCAAAGGCTACGCCTCCGGTAGAAACCTTGTTCGAAAATTGCGGAATAACAAATCCATCTGCGTCTGTATCAAACAAACTTCCATGAATAAGAGAAACCTCTATACCGCCTATAGAAATATTAACAGTGCGCCCTTCTAAAAAATCGGGCGTAAAAACACTCGCCCCCTCAGGACGGCCAAAAATAGGACGTAAAACCTTCCTACGCTCATCATCAGACATAGATACTACTCTCCATAGTTATCTCTCCTCCATATATTATTTTTCGTAATATTCAAGGGTTTTTTATCTTTTTCCTTTCAATAAAGACCGCCGTTACCCCATGACCTGCAGCTTTATCGGGAATATCGAAAAAGCCTAGCCGTGTTCAGGCCTGAATGTCTTTGGAGGAAAAGGATAACAAACTCGGTTACCATTTGCCTCTTCAGATTTAGTTTCAGCAATATCCCTGTCCGGGTATTTTTCAACAACGCTGGAACCTTTATTTAAAGCTTCCTCCAGGTGATGTTCGATCTCCAAATGACTCTTATTAAAGCAACGTGATAATGTACAACTCACGCACCACGGGCTTACATGCACACTTTTTCCGTCAAGAACAACAACCCACTCAACGGGTTTTTCAGGCTTCTTTTTATGAACCGGTTTCTTCTTCGTTACTTTTTCCAGATCTTTAACTGGCATAGCTTTACCCTCGTATTTCCGTTTGGGCATTTAATAAAACAGAATTTTTGATTATGTCAACCATTTATTCTTCAAAAGATTGAAAAATCAGAAGAAACCCGCTATTTAGAGCGTCTTATACAGGAAAGAAGTTTACCAATGAGCGTTAAAGTCCGTTTTGCCCCCTCGCCCACCGGCTTTTTGCATGTCGGCAATGCCCGCACGGCGATTATCACCTGGCTGTTCTGCCGTAACCAGAATGGCCATTTCCTGCTGCGGATTGATGATACGGACACAGAGCGCTCAAAAGAAGAATATGAGATTGCCATTGAGGACGGCCTGCAATGGCTCGGCCTGAACTGGGATGAAAAAACCAACCAGAAAAACCGCACCGTACGTTATGAGGAGATCATTGAAAAACTCAAAAACGACGGGCGCGTTTATGCCTGTTACGAAACACCCGAAGAGCTGAACCTCAAACGCAAATCACAACTCTCCCGCGGTGTGCCCCCGATTTATGAACGCCCGGATGAAGAGCAGATTCAAAAATATATCGATGAAGGGCGTAAACCCCATTGGCGTTTTGCTTTAAAGCCGGAACCGATTGAATGGGAAGATCTCGTCCGCGGATCTGTCAGCTTTCACGGCAAGGATTTATCTGACCCTGTTGTCATCCGTGAAAGCGGTGTACCGCTCTACCACCTCTGCTCGGTAATTGATGATGTGGATTACGACATTACCCATGTCGTGCGCGGTGAAGATCATGTCTCCAACACAGCTACCCATATCCAGATGTTTGAAGCCATCCAGGGCAAAGCACCAGGCTTTGCTCACCTGCCACTGATTGCCGATATTGAAGGCGGAAAGCTCTCTAAACGTCTTGGCTCGCTCTCTGTAAAGTCGGTCCGGGAAGAGGAAATGCTGGAACCGATGGCACTTGTCTCCCTGATGTCGCGCATGGGATCAAGTGATCCGATTGAACCGATGATGGGCCTCACACCGCTGATTGAGAGTTTTGACTTCTCCAAATTCTCCCGCAATACCCCGAAATTTGATATGGAAGAATTGCTCCGTCTGAACTCCAAAATCCTACATGCGACGCCGTTTGATCATGTCAATGTCCGCTTGGCCAATATGGGCCTGCCGGACCTGGATGAGGAATTCTGGAACGCCGTGCGCGCGAATCTCGTGCGCCTTGAAGATATTAAAGAATGGTGGCGTGTGGCCAATGGACCCGTCGACCCGGTGATTGACGATGCGGATTTTGCCGCTGCTGCTGCCGACCTTCTGCCGCCTGCGCCGTGGAGCGAAGAAACTTTCAAAGAATGGACCGGCGCGGTCAAAGAACAAACCGGGCGCAAAGGGAAAGAGCTGTTCATGCCATTGCGTAAAGCTTTGACGGGTATGGATCACGGCCCCGAACTGCCTGTGCTCCTGCCCCTCCTCGGCCCGGAGAAAGTCAAATCCCGCCTGATGAAGAAAGCGGCGTAGCGTTTACCGTGAGCAAACCCCTCATCATTCTCGTCAATCCCCAGATGGGAGAGAATATCGGCGCGGCGGCGCGGGCAATGCTCAATTGCGGTCTTGTCGATTTACGCCTTGTCGCCCCGCGCGATGGCTGGCCGAGTGAACGAGCTGAAGCCATGTCCTCCGGTGCACTTGATAAGATGCCGGAGGTTAACGTGTTTGACACGCTCGCCGAAGCCATTGCCGATTGCCATCATGTGTATGCAACCACCGCCCGCCCGCGCGATATGAACAAGCCTGTTTTCACTGCGCGCGACGCTGCCGCCGA
>JANQIB010000117.1 GCA_028282385.1 Alphaproteobacteria bacterium | reverse complement strand
ATTATTTTTCAGCCTGGCAGATCAGTGGGCAGATGAAACAACGCGCGAATTTTTGAATGACTTGGCAAGAGAATGCAATATTGAGGTAGCGCGCACAGAAATGTTCGCCGGATCCAAAATAAACACCAATGAAGGCCGCGCTGTCCTGCATACCGCCCTGCGCCGTCCCGCCTCAGATGAAGTAACCACTGACGGTGAAAACATCATGCCGTTTATCCATGATGTTTTAGAGCGGATGAAATCTTTTAGCGAAAAAATTCGCAGCGAGAAGAAAATTAAATCCATCGTCAATATCGGGATTGGCGGATCGGATCTCGGCCCGGCGATGGTCTGCCGCGCGCTCCAGGATTATCAGGCTGATAACCTGAGCATGCACTTTGTTTCCAATGTTGATGGTGCGCAGCTTTCACAAACATTGAAACAATGTGATCCGGAGACGACATTGTTCCTGATCGCGTCCAAAACATTCACCACACAAGAAACCATGCGCAATGCAAACAGCGCAAAAGACTGGCTTGTGAAAGCGCTTGGCGCGGACGCTGTTCAGGATCATTTCGCGGCCCTATCAACAAACACGCAAGCCGTCAGAGACTTTGGCATTCATCCAGACAATATGTTCCCGTTTAAAGACTGGGTTGGTGGGCGTTATTCCCTGTGGTCAGCAATTGGACTGCCAATTGCTATTGCGATTGGATTTGAAAATTTCCGTTTGCTGCTTGATGGCGCCTATGCGATGGACCGGCATTTTCAGGACGCAGAGATTGCTCAAAATATCCCGGTGCAGCTTGCCCTGCACGGGATCTGGAACAGGAATATTCGTGGATGCAACGCGCTTGCCATTTTACCTTATACTGAAAACCTGGCGCGTTTTCCGGCGTATTTGCAACAGCTCGATATGGAATCAAACGGCAAAAGCGCACGTAAAGATGGCAGCGCCATCACAGACTACAAAACCGGCCCGGTTCTCTTTGGAGAGCCCGGAACTAATGCCCAGCATAGTTTTCTCCAGCTTTTACACCAGGGCAGTGATCTTATCCCATGTGAACTGATTGGCATTATTCACCCGAACCATGACCTGAAAGAGCATCACGATATCTTGCTCAATAACCTGCTGGCCCAGCGTGAAGCCTTCTCCAACGGTGATACAAAAGGACACTTCGCAGGCGAGCGTCCTTGCGCTACACTACTCTTGGACAAGCTTGATCCATACCATCTGGGCATGTTGATCGCCCTTTACGAGCATAAGGTTTTTGTACAAGGCGTAATCTGGGATATTAATTCTTTTGACCAGCCGGGCGTGGAACTTGGCAAGGTCATTGCAAAATCACTGGAAGATAAAAATGCAGGGCGTGATCCGATTACTCAAAACCTGCTGGATGAGATAAAAAACAGACGCGCATAAAACCTGATGAAACAAAATACGCCTATCACAGAACTGCCCCGCCTGAGCCAGGGAAAACTGGAACAGATCATTAAAGCGCACCAGTATTTCGTCTGGGGACGTCAGGGCGGCAAGCGCGCGATTTTAAAGTTTTTTGACCTGTCTGAACTTGATTTCTCCGGCAAGGATTTATCCTATGTCGATTTTACAGGGTCAAAGCTTTTAAACGCCAATCTGTCTAACGGACGCTTTGCCGGGGCGATTTTCTATAGCTGTGATCTGCGCAATGCAATTTTGGATTACGGCGATTTTTCACGCGCGGATTTTCGCGGCGCGATTATTTCCGGGGCCAGCATCTATGGCTCAGACCTTGAAGAGGCGGATATGCGCCGTGGCCAAATGTTGAAATTTGATGAGCTGGGACGTGTTGTCGAAGCAGCTTCTGACCGGGCCCGGACCCATGGCCCAAGCGGCGTTACGGTTTTATCCGGCAGCCGGATGAATGCTTCAAACATGTCACGCGTCAAAGCGCATGGCGCGGATTTCACGGATGCGGATCTTTCAGGTCTGGCCCTGCGTGAAGCTGATTTGACCGATGTGAATTTCGAAGGCGCAAATTTAAGCGATACAGATCTCTCGGGCGCCGATCTCGATAATGCCAATTTTGCGCATTGTATTATTAACTCGCAAACAGTCAGCACGATGGCATTAGATGAAGGCCAGCGCAAAGTCATCGCTGAAGATCCGGCCAGAAGCGGGGAAACACTGGCTGAGCGTGGACAAACATTAGAAGACCTGATCAAAGTTCATAAAAAATGGGTTAAAAGCGCCGGCAAGCTGGGCGAGCAAATGAATATTAGCGGTGCGGATATGCGCGGCACGGCAGATCTTCATAAAACGCCCTTAACGGCTATCCGCGCCAAAGGCACTAATTTCATGGGGCAGGATTTACGCCGCGCCAATATGCAAAGCGCCGTTTTAGATCAATCGGACTTTAGAGACTGCAAACTAATGGGCGCGGATATACGCGGCTCTTCTTTAAAAGAAGCTTCTTTTGCGCGGGCCGATCTACGCGGGGCAAAGCTTGGCCCGCTGCGTTTTGATTCCCCCGATGGTAAAGGTGTGAAACTCCAGCGGACAAATCTCTCCGGCGGTCTTTTACGTTATTGCGACCTGTCAGGCGCAGACCTGTCCTATGCCATCCTGATGGGGGCGGATTTAACCGGTGCCAATCTCGAAGCCTGTGACCTGCGTTATGCTGATCTTACGGGTGCGACTTATGACCGGGATGATCTAGAGCTCGCGGTTTTGGACGATACCCAGCTCGATTCCATTTAAAACCGCGCTCAACAGGTGCTTGCTGCCCTGCTTCATTTCTTCTAGACTTTCCCCTATTATGAGAATCCGTCATCTTCCAGATCATCTGGTCAACCAGATCGCAGCCGGCGAGGTCATTGAGCGCCCGGCTGCCGCCGTCAAGGAACTGGTCGAAAATGCCCTTGATGCCGGCGCGACGGAAATCCGTATTGATCTGCGAGAGGGCGGTAAAAGCCTGATTAAAATCACTGATAATGGAAGCGGCATGAACCCGGAAGAGCTTTCCGCCGCCCTGGAACGTCATGCAACCTCAAAACTACCTGAAGATGATCTGGTTCATATTTATACAATGGGTTTTCGCGGCGAAGCCCTGCCTTCAATTGCATCCGTCTCCCGCCTGAGTATTACGTCCATGGCGCAAGATCAAAATGAAGCCTGGACCGTCAGCGCAGAAGGCGGGCAAAAATCTAATCCAAAACCCGCCGCACATGGACCGGGCACAACGGTTGAAGTCCGTGATCTATTTTATGCCACGCCGGCGCGGCTTAAATTTTTAAAAACCGAGCGCGCAGAATATGGCGCTATTAAAGAAGCCATCAGCCGGATTGCTATGGCTTTTCCGGATGTCCAGTTTACGATCCAGCATAACGGCAAAACCACGCTGGACCTGCCGCGGGCAACCGGCAGCGAAGAGGAAAAGATGCGCGCGCGCCTGTCCGCAATTATTGGTAAGGATTTTGGAGAAAATGCTGTCCCGATTAACGCCAGCCGTGAGGATATAAAAATTTCAGGTTTTGCCGGGCTGCCCTCTTATGACCGCGCAACATCGACGGCGCAATATCTGATTGTCAATGGAAGGCCGGTGAAAGACAAGCTGCTCTATGGCTGTGTCCGCGCGGCTTACAGCGATCTCATGCCGCGGGACCGGCACGCGGTTGTTGCACTGTATCTGACCCTGCCGCCGGAAGAAGTCGATATTAATGTCCACCCGGCTAAAGCCGAGGTCCGCTTCCGTGATGCCGGCATGATCCGCGGTATGGTCATTTCCGCATTGAAACATGCTTTGCTGGAAGAAGGCGGGCAAGTGACCTCTTCGACAATCTCTTTTGCCGCGCTGTCGAAAATGAGCCCGCAAAATAATCCTTCCGCGCCGGGAATGCCGTTTCGTTCTTCTTATGGCTCAAGCGGCGGCGCTCTGGCAGAAAAAGTCCAGCAATCTTATGCCCCACTGTCTTTTGATATGCAGCCTTCCGCCCGCATGGAAGAAATACCGCAAGAAAATACGGAATCATTTGAAACCCATCCGCTCGGCGCAGCGCGCGCACAAATTCATGAAAATTATATTGTTGCCCAAAGTGAGGACGGGCTTGTCCTGATTGATCAGCATGCTGCCCATGAACGCCTTGTCTATGAACGCTTCAAGACCCAGCAAGCTGAGGGAGGGATTAAAGCGCAGGGATTACTTAGCCCTGAAATTATTGACCTGGATGATGTTAAAAGCGCGGCGCTCCTTGAACATACGGAGACACTTCAAAATCTGGGACTGGAGATTGAACCGTTCGGCGCGGGATCAGTCGCTGTACGGAGTGTTCCGGCTATTTTAGGAGAAAGGATCAATATTCAAAAGCTTATTAATGATCTGACCGAAGAAATTATCGAGCATGGTAAGTCAACGCTTTTGGAAGAAAAAATCAATCATATCCTGGCCACGATGGCTTGTCATGGATCTGTCCGGTCCGGCAGGCGTTTAAACGTGGATGAAATGAACCGGCTTTTGCGGGATATGGAAGTCACCGAAAATTCGGGTTATTGTAACCATGGTCGTCCGACCTATATCAAACTCAGCTTAAAAGAGATCGAAAAACTTTTCGCACGGCGGTAAAAAAGCAGAATGACAAAAGATCAAAAAGATACAATCGGCATGTATATGATGTTTTCTGCCGGGATCATTATGAATTTCGTCCCGGTGATCGAAGCACAACTCTTAGGGTTTGTAATGATTGTTGTTGCCCTGATCGGTGCATACCTCTACAAGGCCAAATCCAAGCTGGATAGCCTGACTTATAATCACATGACCTATTTAACCGGCACAATCTGGATCAGCTCTTTCCTTCTTCTGATCGGTATGATTATCGCAGTGACCTGGGTTTATCAGCTTGGTGATCATGCCATGATTATGAATGTTGTCACGGGCGTGAATAACGGCGTTTTGTTTACCCAGGACGAACTCGAAACCGTTATGAGAAACTATATTCAGCGAAATATGACGCTTTTGATTACGGCAACCGGGACAACACTTGGACCCGGCCTGATTTATATTATTTACCGCGTGACAAACGGGATGCGCCTGGCTGTGCGAGGGGATCGTTTTGATAAACCGGCAAGGTGGTTGTAGTCATGCGTCTTGCTTTTTTTGCCTCCTATAACGGCTCCTCCGCTAAAGCAATCACAGCGGCCTGCAAAGATGGACAACTGGATGCGGAACCAACCCTCCTCATTTCCAACAATCCTTCCTGCGCAGCTTTTGACTGGGCAAAAGAGGCCAAGATTAAAACCTATTGCCTGAATGAAAAAAATCTTGGCAGCGCGGAAACTCTTGATTTAGAAATTGCCAATATTCTAAGAGACCATGAGATTGATATGGTCGCGTGCTCCGGTTATATGAAGCTGATCGGCCCCCAGACAATTCGCGCCGTGAATGGAAAAATCCTGAACATCCACCCGGCGCTTCTACCCAAATATGGTGGCAAAGGCATGTATGGACGTTACGTTCATGAAGCCGTTAAAGCTTCTGGCGAGACGATCACCGGACCAACGATTCACCTCGTCAATGAGGTTTATGATGACGGCGATATTATTGCACAGCTTGAGTTACCGGTCCGTGAGACGGATAGTGCCGAAGATATTGAAGCGCGCGTCAAAGCAGCAGAGCCTGATTTTTACATCGAGACCTTAAGCAGAATTATCAACGGCAAGATTACTCTGCCCCTATAAGCTCGAGCACTTGCATATCGTAAAGCTTTTTATAGTGTGAACCATCATCCGCCAAAAGACTTTGATGCGTGCCCTGCTCAACAATGCGCCCCTGATCAAAAACCAAAATACGGTCGACAGCTTTAATTGTTGCAAGACGGTGCGCAATTGTAATTGATGTCCGTCCCTCTATCAGGTTGGCAATCGCTTTTTGGATCTCATGCTCGGAAACAGAATCCAGCGCCGAGGTTGCTTCATCCAGAATCAGGATTTTAGCATCTGCTAGAATCGCCCGGGCAATCGCCACGCGCTGACGTTCTCCGCCGGACAGTTTGACCCCGCGCTCCCCGACCAATGTTTCATAACCTTGCGGCAAGTTCATAATAAACTCATGCGCATAGGCCCGGCGCGCTGCCTCTTCGATTTCCGCGCGGCTTGCACCCGGCTTACTATAGGCAATATTTTCTGCCAGTGAGCGGTGAAACAGGATCGGTTCCTGCGGAACAAGTGCAACCGACTGGCGCAGGGAGCTTTGCGTTACCCCGGCAATATCCTGCCCGTCAATGCGGATTTCGCCCGCATTAATGTCGTAAAGGCGCTGTACAAGCTTCACAAAGGTTGATTTACCTGAGCCGGAATGGCCGACAAGAGCAACCTTTTCTCCCGGTTTGATGGTAATTGAGAAATCATCATAAAGTGGCGCATTTTGTCCCTTATAGGTAAAGCTGACACGGTCGAAGACGATCTCGCCATTGCCCGGCACAAATTCTTTTGCACCCGTCTTATCTTTGACAGCAATACCCGTCTTCCAGAACCAGACCACGTCTTCCATCTCGCTCATCGCACGCTGCAGATTGGAAACCTGTTCGCCTATATGACGCAGGTAAGCCGATAAAACCATATAGGCTGTAAAGACATAAACAACATCACCAGCAGTAGCCTTGCCCTGCCCCCAAAACCAGATTGCCATGCCGGTCATGATACCCATCTGAATGACAGCAATATAACGGCGGATGAGATCCATACCATTGGCCATTTGCCAGCTATGAAGAGCACGGGATTTCCAAAAGCCGGCTATGCCGCCAAAACGCAGTTCCTCAGCTTTTTCTGTACCAAATGTTTTTACCGCGCTATTGGCTGTAATAGAATCGGCCAGCGCCGCCCCAACTTTAGTATCTGCCTCAGCAGAGGCACGAAAACGCGGCGCATTGACCTTCATTACAACCCAAAAGGAAAAACCAACATAAACCGCAGACAATAATAACGTTACCAATCCAATGACCGGCCATTTTATCGTCATCAAAGTCACCGTTGTCACCAGGATAATAAAAGTTGGCCAAAGATAGTGATGAACAATGTCCTCAAACACATCAAAAGACCACATCCCGCGTGTGATCTTCCGCACTGTTCCACCGGCGAAGTTATTGGCATGCCATTCGGTTGAGAATTTCTGAACCTTTGCAAAGCTGTCATTGACGATATTGTATAGGCGCTGGGCTGCAAAAGCATTCCAGACAAACATTGAGCCGTTGCGAACACCGTGATAAACGACATCTAATCCAACAAACAGGATAAATGCCAGAATCATATCTCTGGTGAAAATATCCTTACTGAGTTCCTGCGCGGTGATTGTATTAATTAAAAAACCGACAACAACAGGGAAAAACGCGTCAATAAATGCCGCCAATCCCATCCCGGAGAAGGTCAGAATGAGTTTGAATTTATCCTGGCGCCAGTAATACCAAGCGTAAGCAGCAATATCTTTATATGTTATTCGTTCAAGCATGATGTAATCCAATAAGTCATTGTTTCGAAAAAACTTTTCCGAAGCAGCACGAAGATATAAAAGGAAAATCTGATCTTGGAAGTGCCCGGAAAACAGTTATCTGCCCGGGCCAGCGTTCTAAAAGGTCAACGGAAAGACCGGACGAACAACCCGGGGAGCATGGAGATAGATGACGGTGTAAAATTTTGCATTTTTCCAGTTCCCAAAAATCAAGAGATATTTCTGTATCTCATAAAGAATATAAAACTGTCCAGTAAAAAATTTATTTTTTGCCTTTAATTTTATTCTTCACAAAATCCTGGACAAGTTTTTGCTCTTTTGAGGAAAATGACAGATAGTCTTCTACAAACTTACTGTCTTTTTCCTTAAGCCCTTTAAGAATCGGTTTTTCTTCCGGCATCATATTCATGGTCAGCCATTCTGCCGGAATATCAAGTTTATGTGCCAGCTTGTTTAAATAACGGGGATGACGAGCCTTGCCGGCTTCTGCCTGTTGAATAGCCTGCTGGGTCGTTCCGGCCATTTTTGCCATCTCCGATTGACTCATTCCTGTCACGCGGCGGATATAAATCAGCCGTTCAGATAAGTCTTTTATATTTTTCAAAGGGATAGACATAGGAAAAGCATAAACAAGAATGGTTGTGCCGTCTTGACAAGATTTCTTGTTGACGCATACAACTTTAAATTGTATTTTCTTGTTATGATTGTTGAAATATCAGAACGGCTGGAAAAGGTTTTAGAGGAATTGGAACAGGTGACCAATGAACAGGTCAGGGCCGGACAAGCTTTGCCCGAGCCATCTCCACCTGCTCCCGACAAACGCAGCCTTGCAGGTGATCATTAACCATCCCCATTGCCTGCATAAACGCGTAGACCGTGGTTGGGCCGACAAAGGTCCAGCCACGGCTCTTTAAATCTTTAGAGAGTGCTGTTGACGTTTCGGTAAAACCAATGGCGCTTAATGTTTTATAATCGAACCGTTTGGGACGGTCTCTTTCATCCGGTTCCCAGCTCCAGAAATAAGCTGCCAATGAACCGTATTCTTTTTGAAGCTCGATCGCCCGCTGTGCATTATTAATCGTACTCTCAATCTTGCCGCGGTGGCGAATAATCCCGGCATCTTTGACAAGGTGGTTCACGTCCTTTTCGGTGTAACGCGCGATTTTCTTAAAATCAAACCCATCGAATGCAGTACGGAAATTCTCCCGCTTGCGTAAAATCGTCAGCCAGCTCAAACCTGCCTGAAAGCCTTCCAGGCAAATTTTCTCAAACAGCCGGATATCATCTGTGACCGGCTGTCCCCATTCTTCATCATGGTAACGCAAATATTCCGGATCTCCGCCATGCCACCAGCAACGGGCATGGCCGTCTTCCCCGATGATAAGACCGTTTTTGGGTATCTTTGCCATTAATGCTGATCTACAAGATCCATAAAACGCTGCGTGGCAGCTAGTTCATCTTGAGCATTTTGACGGCGAATTTCTTCCTGCGGCGCATGGCCGTGAACATCCTCGCGGTAAATCCGTGCCCGGTGATCTTCTTCTGCATTCATTGCTTTATAAATATCCTCAGAGGACGCTTCATGCTCCAGGAAAGCTAGCGCGAGAACAATTGAGCCGCTAAGAGAGGTGATAATATGCAGCACAGCAAAGTAATATTCATCCAGCGCTTCAATATAATTCCAGATCCGCTTATGCGTGGCTTCATCCTGCTTGAGAGCCTCCAGTTTATAGGTAATTGATAAAGGGCTTTCAAAATGTTCATCAAACCAGGACAGCCACGGATCCCATAACTCTTTTTGTGCATTTGCCACATCTTCGGGTTCTTTTGCGCGGTAACAAATAAGATCCGTATCAAGATATTTTAAAAGCTGGCTTGTAATTTCATTCCGGTCCCGCGCGCGGTCAATCGCTGTATTCAGAATTTGCGTCAGCGGCATGGTCTCCGGCTTGATCTCTTCACCCTGATCGCTCCATTCCTGTATAATTGCATCAGCCAGCGCCTGCGTCGGGGCTAGTAAATCCTGGCCGGTTTGCGTTTTGACCGTCTTTCCATCGAGCTGGATGGCCAGCCCCTCATCCGTCATTTTAGAAGAAACAAGCGTATAGAATTTTTTCATCGAAATATTATTTTTTGTTATTGTCGTCGCCATTAAAATACCCTGTGCAATGCTCTTTGACCAGTGCCTCATTCGCCCCATATTCAAACAGGCAGGAGGTTATAGAAACATAATCCTCATCGGCTGAAAGGTCCAGATCCTGCGGCCCATAAGTTGTGTCTCCAACCTGTAAAAGAGCCTCCCGGAAAACCGGCTGGCGGCCTTTTTCAGCGAACGTCCCATCGAGAGAGATTTTCCCGATTTTTATTGAAAATGCCGTTTCTTTTGCGATTTTATAAAGGCTTTGTTCTGCTGTTTTCTTTTCCCGTTCGAGCCCGATATGAATATCCAGATCAGCGTCATCATATTTTCCCTTAACGTGGATTTGCGGCGGTAAAATACCATCATCAATAATACCTGCTTCTTTTACTTCCAGGGCCTTGGGGAAAATAATACCTGGCTTTGCTTTTAAGCCCTGCACGTTTACGGATTCAAAATTACGGGCATTTAACAGGATCGACAGAAACGGCATTTTGATTTCCATGAGTTCGATTGTCATCGGAAAGAAATCAGGGTCTGAAATATCGTAAAACGAAATCCTACTCAGCGACATATCGAAGCTTGGATAAAATTTAATATGGCCGGTTTGTTCAACACGTGCGCTCAAAGCCGTTATTTCGGATAAATAATTTTCAATCCCTTCCCGCAAAAGCTCCGGCTGACGCTCCAGCAATTTAAGGGTACCAATCGACAAGCCGGTCAGGATCGCCATGATAATCGAAAGTTTTAAAAGAATGCCGGGAAGTTTTTTCATGATCTCCATTATAGCTTAAAGCGGAAGATCTTCAAAAACTGTCTCTTTGCTTTTTGGGTTAAAGCCCAGATTTCTCCAGCTTTTCACCTTCTCCGGCGGTAAAGGCGCCTGAACGATAAGCATCTTACCAGTGGCGGGATGTTTAAAACTGATCTCACGGGCATGTAAATGTAGGCCTGGCAAAAGATCCAGCCCTTCCGATTGCTCTTCCGGCGCGTATTTTTCATCTCCCAATACAGCAAAACCGGACGTTGCCGCATGAACACGAATCTGATGAGTCCGGCCCGTCCGTGGCCAGAAGGCAACAAAAGCGACTTTATCCGAAGCCTGCTCAATCACTTCAAAATAAGTCTGCGCGCTTTGGCCGTTTTCTTCATCAATCACCATTTTCTCTTTTTCTATGCCCTCTCCCTTGCGCAAACCACCGCGAATTTCGCCGCTATGGATTTCCGGACACGGCGCACAGAGTGCCCAGTAAATTTTACGGATCTTTTTTCCTTGAAATATTTTTCCCAGTGTCCGGGCTGTGTGTGCTGATTTAGCCAAAAGCAAAATACCCGATGTTTCCCGGTCGAGCCGGTGAACAAGGCGCG